>CABVBB010000033.1 GCA_902496505.1 uncultured Peptococcaceae bacterium | reverse complement strand
GGGCTCCATGATGATATCCTCGACCGTTTTGCGCGGGTCGAGAGAAGCATACGGGTCCTGGAAGACCATCTGGATCTCCTTGCGCAGCTGACGCAGCTCTTCTTTGTTCATGTCGGTCAGTTCTTTGCCGTCAAAGACGACGCTGCCGGCGGTGGGCTTCAAAAGCTGCATGACCAGCCGGCCGGTGGTGGACTTGCCGCAGCCGGACTCACCGACTAAGCCGAAGGTCTCGCCGCGGTTGACGAAAAAGGACACGCCGTCCACTGCTTTGACATCACCGGTCTTGTGACTGAAAATGATGCCTTTGTTCACCGGGAAATATTTTTTCAGGCCAGTGACCTGTAATAATACATCGCTCATTTGCTTACACCCCCAAAGTCAGGCGCTTTCAGCTGGCCGGTAAAGTGGCAGGCCACTTGGTGGCCGCTCTCAAATTCCACCAGCTCAGGTTTTTTCTCCATGCAGATGGGCTGGCAGTACGGGCATCTCTCGTGGAAATTGCAGCCGCCGGTGAGATTAGCCAGATCGGGCGGGTTGCCCTCGATGGGCTCCAGTTTTTCCTTGCCGTGCGAATTGAGCTTGGGCTGTGAATTGAGCAGTCCCCAAGTGTAGGGATGCAGCGGCTGGGCGAAAAGCGTCTTGACATCGGTATACTCGATGCAGTTGCCCGCGTACATGACCGCTACAAAATCGCAAGTCTCCGCTACTACGCCCAAGTCATGGGTGATGAGGATGATAGCGGTGTCGAATTTGTCCTGCAGACGTTTCATCAGGCGCAGGATCTGCGCTTGGACAGTCACGTCCAGCGCGGTGGTCGGCTCATCGGCAATGAGCAGCTTGGGGTTGCAGGCCAACGCCATAGCGATCATGGCGCGCTGGCGCATACCGCCGGAAAATTCGTGAGGATACTGCTTGACCCGCTGCTCAGGCTCAGGAATGCCGACGATGCGCAGCATTTCCACAGCCCGCTGCATGGCCTCTTTTTTGGAGGCTTTTTGATGCAGCCGGATGGCTTCAGCGATCTGATCGCCTACAGTAAAGACGGGATTGAGCGCTGTCATCGGGTCCTGAAAGATCATGGAGATCTCGTTGCCTCTGATCTTGCGTATCTCCTGCTCGGACAATTTGAGCAGATCCCGGCCTTCAAAGATGATCTCGCCTTCGACGATCTTGCCGGGATGGGCGATCAGGCGCATGACGGACATGGACGTGACGCTTTTGCCCGAGCCGGATTCACCGACGATGCCCAGCGTCTGGCCCTTGTCCACGGCCAAATTGACGCCGTCAACGGATTTGACCGGATTGGGGCCGGTGAAGAAGTAAGTCCGCAAATTTTTGATCTGTAACAATTCGTCGCTCACAAAAGCACCTCCTTAGGATTACGGTCGCAATAAGTCTGCCAGCGTGCCTTACGCATTTCTGCCCGGCGTCTGGATGTGGGTCATGGAACCATAAAGCGCGAGGATACGGGCATATTCTTCCGCGTCGTAGAAAGTGCATTTGCCTTCGCCATAAGCCTTCGCGGTCTCGATCGCGAAGCGTACAGCCAATTCCACGTCGATGACGTGGCTGGCGCCGGTCGCGCAGCCTGCTACTGGAGTAGCGGTGGTGATAGCGATGCCCACTACCGGTGCGCTGGTGGCTACAGCCGGCTGGAGGATGCTGTTGATATGATAAAGGTCATTGCCGTAAGGGGTGATGTCCTGGGTGCTCAAGGGGAAGACCTGCGCTGGTGCGCCAGTGACAGTCTCGATGATGGAGACCAGATCATCACTCACTTTGAGGATGTAGCCTTCTTTGACAGTTGGGGACATGGCAATGCCCTTGTGGTTGATGATGCGGTTGCCTTTGGTGGTGTCGATGGAGATGACTGCATCCATAGCTGGGTCGATCTCGTGAGCATTCATGGTCGCGATATCCACTGGGGAATCCATGAAAGGCACTGGTTCGTGCGGACGGGTCGGTGCATCGGGGCAGACGTGGGTCTTGATGATGACATCACCAGGGAGTTTATCGCCCAAGTTGGCCATTTTGCCCAATTTGTAAGCGGTAGCCAAGGCAGCCAGCGCGCCGTCGCCGTCGGAAACGAAGCCGATACGCTCTGGACGAGCGCCAATGCCGCCCAAACGGCCGACAACGCCCAAGGTCGGTGCGTCGCCGCCAGCCAGCTTGCCGCGGGTGCCTGGGATCACGACAGTGACAAAATCGGTGTGCCCTTTGTCACCCTCTACCGTCTTGCTTTCAGCTTTGATGCCGTGCTCGGCAAAGAAAGCCACTACTTTTTCCCCGCTGACAGCAGGGTCATCCAACACTTCATATAATTCCATCACTTGCATGAGAGCCATTGTTATTTATCCTCCTTCGATGCTTGAAACTCTGCTTTAGCCTGCTCGACTAATTCTGGCTGTGCCAATAGATCCACAGTCGTCATCGCCAACGCTTTGGCGGCGGTGATGAGTGCGTGATAGCCCGTCTCCCCGGTGGAGAACTGAGCAAATTCGGGCGTATGGGTGACAGCGCCTTCGCCCAGGCCGATGTACGCCTGGAAGCCCGGCATTGCCAAGGTCACATTGCCCATATCCGTGGAACCCATGCCTTTATCCGCCAGGCGCGGCGCAACCGGCTCGCCCAAGAGGTCAAAGTTTTTGTGCAGGAGTTCCTTCATCAAAACGTTATTATCGATCTCGTCATAATTGTGGCCTTCGCTCATCACCATCTCCAGGCTGCAGCCTGTAGAGAGCGCTGCGGCGCGGGCGCAGTTTTTCACCTTTTCCAAAACGACGTTGAGCACGGAGCGTTTCATCGCCCGGACGCTGAACATACACTCGGCGTTTTCGGTGATGATATTGGTCGCGATGCCACCCTTGGTGATGATGCCGTGGACGCTGGCGTCTTTGGGCAGATTGAGGCGGATGCCGTTGATATTGTTAAAAGTCGCGATAACTGCTTCCAAGGCATTGACGCCTTCCTGCGGATAAGCTGCCGCGTGAGCGGATTTGCCAGTGAAGCGGAAGGTGATCTCGCTGTTGGCCAGAGAGACGTCGTCCACCATCGTCTTGTCGGTGGGATGGATGATCATCGCGCAGTCCAGATCGTCCATGCCGCCGCGGTTGAGGATAAGTACCTTGCCGCCGCCGCCTTCTTCGGCCGGAGTGCCTAGCACCACGATCTTGCCGCAGACTTCCTCCAAAATGCTGGAGACTGCAATACCGGCTGCGGCAGAAATAGTGCCGATGAGGTTGTGCCCGCAGGCATGACCGATCTCTACCAGCGCGTCATATTCGCACAAAAGGCCGATGGTCGGGCCGCCGGATTTGCCCTCTTTGACAGCGCGGAAGGCCGTCGGCAGCTCGCAGTAGCCGCGCTGCACCTCAAAACCATGGTTTTCTAAGAGGTCGCACAGTGCTTTGGCGGCCTTGAACTCTTCAAAGCGCAGCTCTGGATTGGCGTGGATATACTCCGCTGTCTGCCAAAATTCATCCTGATATTTATCGATCTCCGCTTGTACTTTTGTTTTCATTGCTTCTAAATCCATCATTCATTGCTCCCCTCTCAAAACCCTTTATCTACAAACACTTAGTCTTTCATTTTGGGGTCTAACGCATCACGCAGACCGTCACCAAATAAGTTGAAGCCCAGCACCGTTACCAAGATGGCGATACCGGCGAAAATACACATGTGCGGCGCGACCTGCAGATATTCCTGACCAGCTTTGAGGATGCCGCCCCAAGATGGATCCGGCGGCTTGATGCCCAAACCCAGGAAGGACAGCGCTGCTTCGGACAGGATAGCGCCCGCCACGCTCATGGTGGCATAGACGATCAAGGACGCCATGCAGTTCGGGAAAATGTGGTTGAAGATCAAGCGGCTGTTCTTCGCGCCCAGCGCCCGGGCTGCGTCAACGAAGTCCAGTTCCTTGACGGTCAGCGCTGCACCGCGGGCGATACGGGTAAAGCCCGGGATATTGACCACGCTGACAACGATGATGATATTTTTCATGCCCGTGCCCAAGACGGTCATCAAAGCGATAGACAAGAGCACGAATGGGAAAGCGAACAGACCGTCCATGATACGCATGATCACATTATCGATCTTGCCGCCGTAAAAAGCGGCGATCAGACCCAGCACCGTACCGATGGTGCCGCCGATAGCGATAGAGGCCACGCCCACGATCAAGGAGACGCGGGAACCGTAGATGACGCGGGCAAACAGGTCACGGCCAAAGTTGTCCGTGCCGAAAATATGTCCATCCGTACCCGGCGGCAAAAAGGCGTTGCCATAATCCATCATATTGGGATCAAAGGAGGTCAACAGTGGTGCAAAAATGGCGATCAAAATATTGAGGATAACGATGACCATGCCGATCATCGCCAGCTTGTTGCGTTTCAGCCGATGCCAGACTTCATTTTTCTTCTTTTCTACTGCGGGCTGCTTGCTGACTGCTTCTGCCATTTACTTGTCCCCTCCTTCTTCAAAGGTGATGCGTGGATTGACCACCACGTACAGGATATCGATCACTAAGTTGACGAAAACGAACATAAACGCCAAGAACATGACGCCGCCCTGCACCAGCACGAAGTCACGCTGGTCGATCGCATCGACGATGAGCCGGCCCATGCCCGGCCAAGCAAAGATGGTCTCGGTGAGGACCGAACCGCTGAGCAGGCTGGAGACCTGCATGCCCATGACAGTGAGGATCGGCACCATGGCGTTTTTGAGCGCATGCTTGCAGGTAACGACGAATTCGCTGAGGCCCTTGGCCCGCGCGGTACGCACATAGTCCTGCTTGATCACTTCCAGCATGCTGGAACGGGTGATGCGGGCAAAGTTGGCCATGGGCACAGTAGCCAAGGTGATGCTAGGCAGGATCAAATGGATCAGCACATCGCCGATACCCTTGCTGGCCCGGCCCATGCCGATGGCTGGCAGCCAGCCCAGCTGTACGGAAAAGAGCAGTACCAGCATGAGGCCCAGCCAGAAGACAGGCATGGATACGCCCATCAGTGCGCCGGTCATGCAGACATAGTCAAAGATCGAGTTTTGTTTCTTCGCCGAGATGATGCCCACGGGGATCGCGACCAAAAGCGCGATCACCAGCGCACTGGCCGAGAGCAAAATGGTATTGGGCAGCGTCTGCATCAGCAGATCAAACACTGGCCGATTATGCGCCAGAGAAGTGCCCAGATCCAAATGCAGGAGATCCCAGAGGAATCGGCCATACTGAACTAAGTAGGGATCCGTTAAGCCTAATTGTTCGCGGTAAGCGGCGATCGCTTCCGGACTGGCCTCTGGCCCCAGCATAACAGCGGCAGGATCACCGGGGATGACACGAGTGATGATAAAGACGACCACCGACACGCAGAAAAGCACAGGAATGATGCCGATGATACGTTTCATGATATATCTAAACAAGGTAACCCTCCTCTTCCAAATATGTTTTCTTATCTAAAAAGGGATTTTCATGTCGTTTTTGACCAGAAAAAAAGGGGGGCAAGGGACCTTTGGCGGATATGGCCCAGCCATACCGCTTTATCCCTTCTGCCCCCCTTCAGCTATACGCCTAGATGCTTAGCGAATTACTGTTCCATCCAAACATTGGTGCCTTCTGGGGTGACCAGTCTGACGCCAGCATCGCTGAATACTTTGTAGTTATGGACCTTGCTGTCAACAACAGAGATGTTCTCTTTGGTGAAGCCTGGTACGCAGACGTACTCGCCCATAACTTTGTTAATGACTTTCTCGTAGATGTCCGCACGTTCGGACTGTACAGCCGTGCTGCCTTTTGCTTCATCCAGCCACTGGGTCACTTCAGGATCGTCATAGCCGATACCATTGCCCAGAGTGCCTAAGTTGTTGCTGTGGAAGAAAGAGGTCAGGAAGAACTCTGGATCTGGATACCAGGTCCAGCCCTGTAAGAACAGCGGTGCTTGGTTAGCAGCTACCGTTGCGCTGTAGGTACCCCATTCCAGCTTCTCGATGGTGACTTTGATACCGACTTCAGCTAACTGGTTTTGCAGGATCTCTGCCCATTTTGCTCTGTTCGGTTTGTTCGGGGTGTACAAGGAGATCTCGAAACCATCTTCATAACCGGCTTCTTTGAGCAATTCTTTGGCTTTTTCTACATCACGGGTAACGGCAAAATCTTTGTACTCTGGTTTGAAGCCCCAGGAGTTTTCTGGCAGTGGAGCATAGGCACGGGTAGCGCCGCCGTTCGGGAAGATATTTTTCACAGCGCCTTCAACGTCGATAGCGTAAGTGATGGCTTCACGAACTTTAGGATCAGCGGTCGGGCCGGAGGTAACGCTCATTTCCAGCATCTGAACGTTCATGCCAGGGCTGGAGAGTACCTGTACGTTGTCATCGGATTTGAATTTCTGGAGGTCAACGTCAGAGATCTCATGAGCGACATTGATATCGCCAGCGGTCAGAGCGTTGCCCATCTGAGTCAGGTCATTGATGAATTTGAACTCGACTTTGTCCAGATGCGGGGTAGCTAAGAAATACTGATCGTTTTTAGCCAAGGTGATGATGTTGTTTTCCCAGCTTTCGAATTTATACGCGCCGGTACCAACAGGCTGCTGACCAAATTTATCGCCCAGTGCTTCGACTTCTTCTTGAGGTACGATGCCGTTGCCAGCGTCAGTCAAGCGAGCCAAGAAAGCGGCGTTTGGTGCTTTTAAGACCAATTTGACCGTGGTGTCGTCGATGACTTCTGCATGATCCAAGTCAGCCAGACGCTGCATAGCGGATTCCTTCTCGGAACGCTCTAAGCTGTACTTGATATCCTCAGCGGTCATTTTGCGGCCATTGTGGAAGTAAACGTCGTCACGGAGCTTGAAGGTATACTCCATCATGTCGTCGGAGATCTCCCAGGACTCAGCCAAGCAGGGCAGGATCTCGCTCTGGTCGTCAGACCAGGCAACGACTGTGTCAAAAACGGAACGCATAACATTGGATTCATAGGTGCCGGTGTATTTGACCGGATCCAGATTCTTAGGGACCTGAGACAGGCCAATGACCAGGGTGCCGCCATCCTGCGGCTCAGCTGCATTTTGCTGCGTTTGTTCTGATTGTCCGCCTTGAGCTGGCTGTTCTGCTTTGTTGCCGCAGCCTGCGAGCAGCATGCTGACAGCCAAAAGACCGACGATCAAGAACGTCAACTTGTTCTTCTTCATCAAAAAATCCCCCTTGTGGTTTTTTTGTAAAATGATTTACAACTTAAATTCATTATACAAAAAGCCAAGGGGGTTATCTATGGACGGAATTGACCAATTATCCGCAAAGCTATTGTGCATTTTGTACATCATGTATACATTATCATACGCTTCAGAGGTTCAAAAAGGTCTTGATCTGCAAAGCCAGGCTGACACACAGTTTGCGCTCCACATCATCCACGTTGAAGCCCAATGTCTCGCTGGCACGTTTGAGCCGATAATTAAGTGTATTGCGGTGGATGTACAATTGTTCCGCTGTGGCCAACGTATTTCCATTATTTTGGTAGTATGCTTCGATGGTGTGGACCAGATCGCTGCCGTGCTTTTGGTCATATTGTACTAATGGCGCCAGATAGTCCTCGTAAAATTCCCGTAAACTGTCGGGGTCGTTGTGCGTGAAGAGCAAGCGGTACACGCCCATCTGCTGATAATCATAGACACTGCCGCCGCCATAGGCGCGTCTGCCCATACGCACCGCCCGCTGCGCGTCGCTGTAGGCGCTGCCCAATTCGCCGAGGCGGGCAGCTGGCCGCGATAAGCCCACCGAAACCAACAGCTCGCCAAAATCTCGGCCCAGCTCCTCCAAGAGACTTTCAAAAGCCGCGCCAAGGACCTCCGCCGGCCGCTCTGTTTTCGCTGGCAGCGCACAGAGACAGACCATCTTCTCGCCCTTACGGCAGAAGATGCCCTGGAAAGTCTGCCGCTTGAACCAATCGCTCAAACGATAAGAGACCTTCTGCACCTGCTGCTCGAATTTCTGCCGGTCATTTGCGCCATTGCGCCGCTCCAGATGCACCACGGCCATCAGCTGCACCGCTGCATAATCCCAGCCCAGCGTGTTCATCTGCTGGCTGACCGCGCTTTCATCCAGCGCCACATAATTGTCGATGATATTTTCCAAAAGCGCCTGTTCCAAGCGGATGCGCCGCTCATAGACCGCCTTTTCTCGGCTCAGCTCCAAGCCTACCGCCGAGGCGATGCGCTTGAGCGGGCCATAGATCTGCTCGTCCACCGTCACCGGTTCCTTGAAGATGACGATGATATTGCCTTGGAGTTCCTCGCCCAGATAAGCGGGCATCAAGAGCACTGTATAATAATGGTCGACATAATAAGCCATATCGCGGAAGTACGCTGCTTCGTGATCCAGCCATTTGCGCGAATGATAGATATTGACCGTCCGTTCCTGACCAGCTGAGCAGGCCAGCTGACCCACGGCATTTTCCACGAAGACCTCGCCCGCAAGCTGCTCTGCCAATAGTCCCGCCAAAGCTTGGGTATTTTCGCCCTCGGTGAGCAATTGATGGAGCTTCTGCTGAAAATGATAATCATTGTAGCTCGCCTGCTCCTCGCCCGATTCGTACAGCTTCTGTCCCACGGCCGTGATGATGGGGCTGTAGGCCATGTCCGTCGGCAGGATGATGATCGGCAGCTTCTGCGCATTGGCGATCTGATACACACTAGGCGGGATCTCCTCGATAAACCGCCCCAGCTTGAGCATCAGCGCGCTCACATCATGCTCGGCAAAACCCTGCACCGTTTTGGCGAACAGCTCTGGATTGTCCACAAAAGGATAGGCCGTCGTCAAATACACCGTCCCCGGCTTAGCCCAATCCACGATATCCGGCACCTCGATCACATCGATATATTTGACCAGACGGTTCAAACCCTCTGCGCCCACCAAAACATGGGCTTCCTTCAATACTGGCATCTGTAATAACTCGCCTACTGTCACCACCATGATCCTCACTCCTTCATCCGGCGCGACGCCTATTTTACGCTCATGCCCTTTTTCCCCTGCGGAAAAAAGGCTCTTTTCCTATTATAGCATATTAAGGGATCATTGCATTAAGTTCCAAGTATCAAACGCTAAAATAACCATAGTGTAAAATAGTTGTAGGAAAAAAAGAGCAAAAAAATACAAGAGCCAGCAAAAATATGGCATAAAATGAATGCGCCCAAGCAATCCATTGTCCATAAAGGAGCTGTCTCTTGCGAATAAAATTAGACAACATATCTCAGCTGAGTTTCAAGAAAATATTCAAGCCATCTTGTCTTGTTCTCTTTCGACCATCTCACTCGAGCTCAAATCCAAGAAGCGATCACAGAGACTTTTATGGTCAGCATTTGCCAGATCATTTCAGCCTATGCAAGATAGCCCGATGAGTATATCCATAACAACCGTAGGGCAGAAGGCTTAGTGGTCGTCAGAACAATGGACAAGCGCACCTTATTGACCACCTTTGGCGAAGTGACCTATCATCGCACCTACTATAGATCCACCAAGTCCGGCCATATCAGCACCCTGTTGATTACCTATTAGCCGCCGAGCCATGTGTCTACATCAGTGATCATCTGGCTCTGGCACTTGTTGAAGCAGTGTGCAAGATGAAGTTATTCCCAAAGTGCTCAATTTGCAGCACCAGGCTACATAAGCCGCCAAAGCTGCAAAAATATCTTCTATGTCAGTGAATATGGATGAGAAAGCGCCGATTTTCCACTACAAACTGAAAGGAACAAAGAACTATGTGCATGGAGATGGAACCTTAGATATTAGCAGGACTGGAATGGTTGCCCAACAGACAGCATGTGCTAGACAAATCCCATAAAACAAAGCCATTAAAAGGGTGTGCAGGATTCGAAGCTAAGGAAGGCAAAGAGATAGCAGATAGACTCAGGCAGGTGAACGAAGATGACAACCAAGCAGCCAGCATGATCTTTAAGGAAATAGAGCAAGAAAAGCCAGCGAGAGCAATGCAGATAGAAAAGTGACAGGCTATCTGCTGGAGCACATAGCGGCCATAACGATCTGCCCAAAAGAAGAAGAGGCCAATAACGAAAGGAGTACAGAGCCGCATGTGAGCCAAGTTCTCTTTGGACAATTAAGCAGCCATCCAATGGGCCGAAGCAAAGAGCTAGCGCCAATGTTGGCAGCCAGAGGAAGCATAGAAACAAACAGTAGGATGAAAGAGCTGACGCCTATAAAAAAGAAGACAGAGCCGACAGTAAGAATAATACGCAAGGCAAAACAGTCCTAGCTCGTCAAACGCATGAAAAGTAATCAATCCATGTAAGGCCTCTTAAAGTTTTGTGCAAAAAAACCAAAAAACATTTCTCTATTTTTTTGTAACTATCCACGAGTAAACTCTGTTTATAAACTCATATTCTTCTTCTGATACACTATATATACTAAAATCTTGAATTTTAATTTGGTTTAATT
>CABVBB010000032.1 GCA_902496505.1 uncultured Peptococcaceae bacterium | reverse complement strand
ACTGTCACACCAGACATATTGGTATAGGCTGCAATAAAAACCAGCGCCGTATCTTTGAAAGGAAAGACCGAAGACCCGCAGCAGCCTGCAAAAACGATACCGATCAGCATGAGATCCACATATTTACTGCCTTTCTCCAGCCCCACCTGATGACACACACTATAAAACATCGCCCAGAGCATGAAGATAACGGGAACAGAAGACGACAAAGCGCTTAAAATAAATGACGCTGCAAAAAAGACCACGGACAGTCCCCAGGGATTGCCATTCAAAAATTTACGGGTCATCATCCAGTTGATCAAATATTCAAAAACGCCAGCCTCCTGGCAGGCCAGCACCACTGCTGTCACGAACACCATCATCATGACCTGGCTGTTGCCAAAGGTCAGCTTGGTGATACTATCCGCATTTCCTGCTCCAAAGACCGCCAGCGCCACAAATCCCGCCACACTAGGCCAGATCAAACCACAAGTCGACCAGAGATACAATAATCCAAAAAAGACCCCCAGCATCTGCATCCCCAAGGTCGTGATCGGGGCAGGCGCTGGCAAAAATCCAAAACCAAACATGATGATCAAACCGATCAAGCAGTGCATATAATACATTTTTTCTTTCGTCATGATGTTACCTCCTGAAAGGCTGTTTGCGATATATTTACGATTGCCAAGGACGCGCGCTTCCTATGGACTCAATATATAACATCTACAAATGGTTGACAAACACGCATTTTATTCCCCATATTTAGTTGACAACTCTCATTTGTTGGCATACCATGAGTTTTATAGTTCCTATCGTTTCTCTCACCATGTAAGGAGGCCACCATCATGCGCCTAGAACAGCTCCATTACCTCTTGGTCACTGCCAACTGTCACTCCATGCACAAGGCCAGCGAAATTTTGCACGTCTCTCAGCAAAATATCAGCAAAGCTATCCGTGATCTGGAAAAAGAACTGACTGTTCTGCTCTTTGACCGGACCACCTCTGGTCTTTACCTGACGCCTGAGGGCGAAAAAGTTTATATCCTCGCTTCTGAAGTCTGCAACTGTACGGATAAGATCGAGCGGCTTTTTAAGCCCGAAGACGCCCGCAGCCACTATCACAAGCTTAAGGGCCATTTGACAGTCGCCAGTGTCCCCGGCTACAGCCTGTACCTTTACAACGCTTTTCTCCTCTTTCACCAAAATTGTCCCAAGGTGGAATTTCACCTGGAAGAGCGGGAGCAGCTAGACGTCATCGCTTATCTTCTGCGCCACGATGGCGAATGGGGACTGACAACACTGGATAACGATTTCACCTTCATCACCGATCCAGCCTTTTGGCAGACGTACGAGGTCCTCATTCTCCGGCAGGATTATCTCAAGGTGCTGACCACCGTCTCCTCGCCATTGGTCCAATTCCAAAGCATCTCCGATAAACAGCTGCGCCAACAGCCGCTGATCGTCTATACCTCCTCCGCTGCCCAAGCGCCCTTAGTCCAGCTGCTGTTAGCACGTGAAAACATCAAGCCTGTCAACCTGCTCGTCACCAACAGCCAGGCGGTCTTTAACGAAGCCCTCGTGCAAAAAAACGCCATCGCTCTTTCCTCCGACCTCATCTTCAAATCCGCCGCCCGCAAAAACGCGGACAGTCTCCTGCTGCTGCCTATGACACACAAGATCCCCCTTGTCCACATCATTGTCAAAAAGAAGCAGCTCTCACCAGCCGGCGAAATTTTTCACGGCTATATCATGGACACCCTGCTGCAATACGGCCTCAAGCCGGTGCCCTATCTCCCCTGAAACTGATACGCCAGCTAGTTGACAAAGCCCTCGGCTTGCCTATATGATAAGACCAATAGCCCATTTATGCTGATCATCGATTTTTGAGAGAGGTAAGAACATGTCCACTCAACACGACTTTTTTTTGAACGAAGCCATCCTCGAGGCGCAGAAGGCCGCGCTCATGGGCGAGGTGCCCATCGGCGCAGTGGTGGTCAAAGACGATCGGATCATCGGCCGCGGCCACAACCGTCGGGAGATCGACCATGACCCCACTGCTCACGCTGAGATCCTCGCCCTCAGAGACGCCGGCCGCACGCTGGGCACCTGGCGGCTGGCCGGCTGCACGCTGTATGTGACGATGGAGCCCTGCCCCATGTGCTGCGGCGCGCTGATCAACAGCCGCATCGATACCGTGGTCTACGGCGCTGATGAGCCCAAATTCGGTTCCGCAGGCAGTCAGCTCAATCTGTTGCAGTTCCCAGGCTTCAACCATAATGTCAAGATCATCGGCCCCATCGCGCAGGAGCGCTGTCAAGAATTGATGCGCGATTTCTTCACCCAGCTGCGCGCCCGCAAAAAAGCGGCCAAACAGCCCCTTGCGGATCAGCCCTACCAAGCGTGAGGCGCTGAGCTATTTTTACCACCGAGGTGTTTTCCATGTCTAATGAGCATTTGCTCCAAGTCATCGCCCATATCCACAGCGATTTTCCCGCCAAATTCGGTGTGCCGCGTCAAAGCGGCCTGATCGAGGAATTGACCGCATCTATCGTTTTTGAACCGCCTTATCGCCAAATGGAGGCCATCCGCGGCTTGGAGGACTTCTCCCATATCTGGCTGATCTGGCAATTTTCCCAAGCCCGCCGCGACGGCTGGTCACCCACCGTGCGGCCGCCCCGCTTAGGTGGCAACATCCGCATGGGTGTCTTCGCCACCCGTTCGCCCTTCCGGCCCAATGCCATCGGCTTATCCTCCGTCCGTTTGACGCACATCGAGCAGCACCCCGAATTCGGCCCTGTGCTGCACGTCGCTGGCGCCGACCTGGTCGACGGCACGCCCATCTACGATATCAAGCCCTATCTGCCGCGCTTCGACAGCCATCCCGAGGCCACTGGCGGCTTCACTGACAGCTTAGCCGAAGAACTGCTACTGGTAGACTGCCCGCCGGCACTGCTGGCCCTCCTTCCGCCAGATCGTCAGCAGGCACTGCTCAGTGTCTTGGCTCATGACCCCCGCCCAGCTTACCAGGATGACCCCGCCCGCCGCTATGGTCTCTCCTTTGCCGGCTATGACGTGCATTTTTCCGTCGACGGCCGCCAGCTCACTGTGCATGCCATACAGCCGCTGAGCCCGGCTCCTTGAGCGGCACCAAGCCAAAAAACCTGTAAACGTTTGTTTACAGGCTTTTTGTGTTCCTACACGTTTCTCTTGCAGCAAAAAAGCAGGCTGGAAAAATTCCAGCCTGCTGGTGATGCGCTTATTCTTCATCTTTTTTCCGTCTGGCTTCCAACCAGGTGGTGCTCAGACCTAAGCCCGCCATAGCGGCTAACAGCCAGGTCCAAAAACCGCCATCCTGCTGACCGGTATGCGGATTAGGCTGCTGGGCTAACGGCACCGATTCGTCCGCAATGCTGACCTCCTCTGGTGCCGTTTCAGACACCTCAGGCTGTGCGGTCAAAGGTATTTCTGTATCTTCGATCGTCACTTCCGGCTGCGGCGCGAGCGGCGTCGGATTCGGCGTGATCTCTGTCTCTCCGCCAGGCACCTCCGGGATCACCGGTATATCGGGTACGTCTGGGGTATCTGGAACGTTGGGTACATCCGGTGTATCAGGGGTATCTGGTATAACTGGTGTATCCGGATCGATCGGTTTATCGGGATCAACTGGCTTATTAGGATCGACCGGCTTATCGGGATCGACCGGTGGTGTAGGCGGTTTCTCTGGATCATAGGCAATATTGCTGATGGTCACTCGGTTGCTCCAGATCTCCATCGTCGTGCCGCCGGAATAATATTTCATCACGGCACTGTTGGTGTAGGTGTTTTCATCCTTCTCTGCTACAGCCATCTGTACATCGTAGGAGACCTGTAGCGCCTCACCCGGTGCCAGATCTGGCTGATAGACCACAAACATGATCACATCATCAGGAAGCGGATCGTTTTCATTATACCGCTGCCAATTGGCTTGGATCGAGCTGTAATAAGTCTCGAGATTGAGCGTCTCATTTTGTCCATAGACATACTGCATCATTGCCAAATCATCTTCCGACGCACTGCTGGCGGTCTGATAATAAATAACAGCCTCAGCGTTCTGCACCTGAAGAGCTTTGATATAACCGTCACTGGCACTGTCTTCGCCATTGGCAGCCATATTGTATCGTTCTGTCGGCACAGAGAAAGCCGCATAATAATTATTGACCGTTTTAGTGGTGTTGAACACCCATCCTTCATAGGTCACCGCTTCGCCATTGGCATATATGCCATCACCGGACAAGCGCAGCATTTGATTATCTTTATCAGCTGCCAGCAGCATCAAGGGATCATGGGTCGTATAGTTAAGTTTGAGATAATTATCTGCCTCTTGACCCAACTGCCCATTGATAGTCCTGCGATCACCATTCATGATCTTGCTATTGTCCTTGAGCTCCAGATGCATCGTACCGTTGATCTGCGTCTGCAGCGTTCCTTTATTCAGCTGGATCATATCCACCGGTTGGACAAACTGCATCGTCAGATAGATGCCATCCTTGTTTTCCTGCTTGAGCGCTAGCTCTTGAGGCAGGGTCAGCATAAGCAGACCATTTTCCCGATCTAAGCTGACCTCCAAATCGCATCTATCTCCATCGGAAATCATATAAGGCTCACGAACACTCAGATAAGGCATCAGCTGTTCTGGTAAAGTAAAGGTCACAGTCGTGCCTTCTTCCAAAATCACATCACCGCTGACATAACCCTTTGGCCTCAGTAAGTGCAGGCCATAGCTTTGGCTGTAATCATCAATAGTTTGACAAGGATTTTCATGACTATCAACGATGGACAACGCTAGTTTGCCAAAATAGTCTTGGATAGGCGCTCCGCTGTGAGCGACACTGATCGCCTGGAATCGCTGGATACGCTGATCATTATTATTAGTGGCACCCAGATTAAGGTAGTTTTGTCCGCCAACTGTTTGAATATTGTCTACCGCTTTATACATGCCTGCTTCTAGCGTTTTTAACAATTCTGGTTCATTGCGAACGGGTAACGAGACCAAAGAAATGATGCGTCCCTCATGCCATATAGACTGGCGCACCATTTGTCCCTCTGGCAGTCGTGCATAGCGAGCACCTTCAACGGTGTAGGTGACCTTCTGTTTTTCAGCTAGTTCTGGCGCGCGGAAGCGGTAAGCTTTGATATTAGGATAATGCCCCTGTGCTAAGAGTTCTTCGTAACTCATCAAGGGAATGCTTCCATCCTGCAGCCCTTGCTGCAGCTGACGAAAGTTGGTCTGTGCACCGCTGCCCTTCTGACCAATGGCCATCAGCTGTTCTGACCAGCCATAAAGCACTTCCACATCATCTACTGCTGTAGCTGCTTCATCAGCAATACTCTGCATGAGTGTACCGCCTTCATCCAGATAAGCTACTCTATGCGGCAGCACCTGATAAATGGTGATCTCGCCATTTTGTTCAAGCCCCATATTGCGGAAGGAAACTTCATGGCTGATCGTACCCCGTTCTTTATCAACTGTTGCTATATTTTCGGTAAACCAGGGCATTTGTTCCGCTGCTTCTGCATTAGTCGGACAGGACAGATTACCTGCCACGGTAGTTTTTACACCCAGCTTTTGAACATACAATGCTTCATTCGTAAACTCTGTAAAAGCTACCTCCTGAGGCTCCAAGGAGACACTGACCTGATGCTCCAGACCGTGCGGCTCTTCACCAGCCCAGCTATGGAGCAGGTCTACATAAATTTTTGTATCGCAGCTTTTCGGAGCCTGGCCGTCACTTGGCTGCATCGTCACAGCTAAGAGCCGCTTCTCGGCATCGTATTGGATCGCCTGCTCCTCTGCCAACACCATACCCTGACCTGGCTCAACAGTAAAGGAGCTCTCCGTCAGCCGATCGGCATAATCCACTTTATCCATAAGAGCCTGCACATTGAAATAATAAGTTTGTGTCCCATAAAGCGGCTGATCCAACAGGCCGATGATATCAGCCTGTTTCTCTAGACCTGTATAAAAGTTGAAACTAGCTGTAAAGGTATCGGTCTCTTGGTGATAAATGATCTTTTGCTGATCGCCTTGAGAAAAATGGTGATTCATGATGGCCTGGCTGCTCAGCCGTACCGCAGGCAGTGTGATGATGTCGCTTTCTACGACGCTCTCGCCGATATAGGCCGCCAGCTTGATATGCGGCGCGATCTGCGTATTCCAATAAACTGCATCAGGCAGCTCGACAGCCAAATTCATTTTGGCTGTGCCGCCAGTGACAAAGCCGCTGTCTGCCCCCCATTTGATATCTTTGAGCACAGCGCTCTGCTCCGTCTGACCACCGTCATTCCAATAGATCGGCGTCATAATCCCCAGCTCATTGCCATTTTCATCCACAGAGATGACCTCGATCTTGTCGATCACATAATTAGTCTCTGCTGTGCTGCCAAAACTGAAGGCCACATCATAGATCACATTTTTGCCGGTAACGACATTATCATCAGCCGCATAATCTTTGCCGGGTTCGTAAGTGCCGGCTGCACCGGATTCATATTGACCCGTGCTGGTCGGCGTCTGCACCATAATAGCATCCTTTACGGAGATCACCAGATCCTGGCTGGGATCTACTATGGGCTGCGCCGCTAAGGCAGACATCATGCCCACTGTCGGGGTGATTTTGATGCCATCGGGCTGCATATTTTCTTCAGTCGGTTCTGTCAGCTCCAACTCTTCTTCTTCACTGTCTGGATCTCCTGCTGGCTGCGGATCGTTCCCGCCAGCGTTCTCCTCTTCCAGAAATTCCTCTGGTGTCACGGTCGTGTTGGGCTCAGTTTGCGGCGTATCAGCTTCGTCGAGGCTGGGCTGAACGAGCGCGGGCTCCTCAGTAGTGGTAGGTATCTCTAGATCTGTATGAATGCTGGCATGTTCGCCTGCTGGCTGAATGACGGCTGTCTGGTCACTCTCGTGCGCATGCGCAGGTGTCTGCGGCAAAGCCAATGTTCCCATATAAACGACCATGCAAGTGGCTACGATTTTTTTCTTGCGATGATTCATTTTAGGCGCCTCCTTTGATAAAGTTCTCGATACTATTATCATACCCTTTTCGCCTTATTTTGTCACGAAATTTTGCTTCTTCCGGCCACAAAATTTGTTTGTGTTACCTTTCACTTTTCCTTACCGCAACTCCTAAGTCCGCCCGCTCAGCGGCCTGCGCCCTGCGTGCTCCCCAAATGCCGCTAATGATCTGCGGCCAAACTGCGGTCACAAAAAAATCATTTTTTAAGCGCTGACCTATTTTTTATCCCTACTTTTGTGTCTCTGCCTGCAGCCGCGCCACCACACCGGCATTTGCCGGGCAGAAGGTATACGCGCCCAGTTCCTGGGGTCTTACCCAGCGCAGCGCCGTATGGACCTGCGCCTTAGCTTCGCTGTTTTCTGCAAGGGCCCGCCAAAAGCTGACTTCCACCGTCCGTTCCGGATAAGTATGGCATACCCGCTCGTAAAGCTCGCCCACTTGGATCGGCAGGGCCAATTCCTCCCAGCATTCCCGTACCAGACACTGCATCTGGCTTTCTCCAGCCTCTACCTTGCCGCCGGGGAATTCCCACAGTCCGCCGCAACTGTCGCCAGGCGCTGCTGGCCGCTGCCCGATCAATATCCGCCCGTCTTTATCCTGAATGATGGCTGCCGCCACTTGAATGATCATCGTTATCGCTCCTTTTTGCCCGCTGCGCAAAGTTTGCTCGCAAAAAACAGTTCCCTTTAAGCAGCTGATGTGTTACATTGGAAGCAGTCTGATGAATAAAAAGGAGGCTCCTCTTATGTCAACTGCTCCTCAATCTATTTATACCCTGATCCGCCAAAATTTGAACTCCGAAGGCGTTCTGCCGGAAGATTTTTCTCTGCCCAAATCTACTGACCCCGATACACTGACTTTTGCCGATGGCGCTATGGACGGCATCTTATGCTATCATGTAAGCCCCGGCGAAAACGATGCCAGCCCGCTTTTTGCCGTCGTCCAGCTCATTGCCGATGGGCAGACGGAGGAAGCGCTCCGCCAGCTCTATGATTTCTTCCCCCAGGGGGAATTCAAGACCATGCTCAGCTACATCGACCCGCTGCAAAATTGGATCTACGAACATCGGGACACCCTGCCGGCTGCTCCGCTCTACCGCTTCGCCTGCGAGCAGCTCACCGCCAGCAGCCATCCAGAGGTCATCAAATTTGCCCTGTCCCTATTAGAACTGCTCAATACAGAGAATGAGCCTGCCCTGCAAGAGGTCATCACCACTTTGGCGCTTAATGACGAATTCACGCTGTTTGCCCTGTTCATCATCAGCAGCTGGTCCGATGCCAATGCCCGCATTTTTGACCTGGCCCAGAAAGTCCGCGGCTGGGGCCGTATCCACGCTGTTGACCGTCTCCAGCCCGAAACGCCAGAGATCCAGGAATGGCTGCTCACCGAAGGCTGGCGCAATCACGTCCTGCCCGCCTATTCCGCTCTGACCTGCCTGGAAAAAGGCCAGCTGCTCGACCGTTTGCAGCAAGCGCTCCCCTGCCCCACGGCAGATGAACTTTTGCACGCCGCCCTAGACGGCGGCCCTGTGACCAGCCTTTTCCAATCCCCTGAAGGAGAAGCCCTGATCGCTGCCTATCTCGCTCAACCTCTGCCAATGACCCCAGCGCGCACCGAGACCGTCCGCGCCATCGCCGACGGCCTATCTGACACCGCTTGGCCCACCAAAGACGCGCTGGCTGAGCAAGCCCGCGCTTTATTAGGAGAATGACCGAAACGCTACGCCTCTTCCCACGAATACCTTGTTTGTGCCTGCAGACCTCGCTGTCCGCAGGCTTTTTTGCTGTCATCCAGCGGTTTTCTCAAGCGTTCGGTTTTATCGATCACACCCTGTTGGAAAGGCCAAACAGTAGAATGGGTCAAAGCTATTGCGTTTTCACAAGCGGCAATCTATAATAAAATCATATTAAATGTATCGATACAAAAAATTATATTTTGAGGAGTGTTAATCTTATGAATGATGAAAGAAAAGTATTTGTCATGGGAATCGACGGCATGGACCCAAAAATCACCCAGAAATATCTCGATGAGGGTATTATGCCAAATTTGTCAGAATTCTTAAGACGTGGTGCCGCTAGAGATAACCTGGCCATGATCGGTGGTCATCCGACAGTCACGCCCCCGATGTGGACGACCTTGGCTACTGGCGCCAGCCCCTTTGTACACAGCGTACACAGCTTCAGCATGAAAGGTGATGCTATTGGCGAAGCCACCTACAATTTCGACTCCCGCAATTGTTTGGCCGAACAGCTGTGGAACGTGACCGCTGAAGCCGGCATCAAAACTTTAGTCTGGCATTGGGCAGGCTCCGCTTGGCCGCCAAGCTCCAACAACGAAAACCTTTATGTGATCGACGGCACTCAGCCTGAAGGCGTCAACTGCGGTAATGCCGTCGTCGAAGCGGAAAAGATCTTGATCGCCGATGAAAAAACTCCCGATGTCAAATATCGTGCCAAAGCAGCCACTGACAGCAATGTGCCCTGCTTCATCACCGGCATGGAGTTTGAAGAAGGCGAAAAAGAAGACGTTTTGGCGACCTTGACCGGCGGCGGCACCCGTCGGGCTGTACCGGTCATCGCCCCCAGCGACGCCGAGGTCTTGAGCAAGCTGCCGATGGACGTCATCTATTCCCCGATCAAACCCGCTTCTGGTTGGTCCAATGCCCCGGCCGATGCCAAGGAATGCACCATGATCCATTCCAAAGGGTTGATTCATCGCCCTTGCTTGATCCTCAAAAACGAACAAGGTATCTATGACACGATGCAGATCTTTACCAGCAAAAAAGAATCTGAGCCGCTGGCCGTTCTCAAAGCCGGCGAATATGTCAAAGACGTCATCGATGATGCGATCCTTGAGAAAAATGACGAAAAGATCAAAGTCAACCGCAATATGCGCATCTTAGAAATGGCTGAGGATGGTTCTCATATCAGAATGTGGATCTCTTCCGCTATGGACTTCCACAATGATACCCTTTGGTATCCCAAATCTTTACTGCCGGAAATCGTCAAAAACGTCGGTTATCCTCAGCCCTGTTCAGTGGGCGGCGGCCAAGACATCCAGCTGGTCACCGACTGCATGCGCGCTACTTGGGAATCCGCTGCCGAATGGACTGCTGATGCGATCCATTATCTGACGAAAGAATATGGTTTCAAGATGGTCTTCTCCCATTTCCACAATATCGATCTGCAGGGCCACATGTTGGTGCAGTTCTTGAAGAGAGGCAACTCTTCCTTATCTGCGGAAACGATCCAAGATCTCTTCCGCGAGGTCTATAAACAAACCGACCGTTATATCGGCAGATATTTGGATATGCTCGATGATGGCTGGACGATCTTCATTGTTTCTGACCACGGCCAGACCTGCCCAGAATTCCACATGTCCCCGCTGCTGGCCGGCGATGATACGTTTGAAGGTATCGAAATGGTCAAGTGGGGCTTCACCGTCCTCAAAAAAGATGAAAACGGCAACGATCTACCCGAAGTCGACTGGTCGAAGACCAAAGCAGTCATTTGGCGGATGGGCGAAGTCTGG
>CABVBB010000031.1 GCA_902496505.1 uncultured Peptococcaceae bacterium | reverse complement strand
GACGTTTTCGCCCGAGAATATCTGCTCAGCACCATTCGCGACCTGGCGGAAAAACCGAGGTGACGATCATCTTTGTGACCCATTATACCGAAGAGATCATGGATGTCTTCCCCAACTGCTTATTGCTCAAAAATGGCCGCATCTATGCCAAAGACCGCACCGATAAGCTCTTCACTTCGGAAGAACTGTCCAAGTTCCTCAATTATCCTGTCACCGTGACTTGGCAGAACCAGCGCATCAACGTCAGTCTGGAAGTGGATTCTCATATGAAAGAATTGATGGAGCGCGTATAACGCTCGTGAAAAAGCAGGCTGCAAACTTTATCGTTTGCAGTCTGCTTTTTTGCTGCTGATAGTAAAGATGCGTCGTATGACTTGGCAGAGCATCGTCTGCCGGAGGGGCTGAAAAACCTTGATAGTTTGTGGTGGCATTGATACAATAAAGTCAAATATTAGACAGTCTGATATTTGCGAGAGAGGAGCCTGACATGCCTAACGAAGATGTAAGAGGATACGTTGATCAATATTGCAAGCTGCGGGATGTCCAGTTTGCTGCTTATGAACTTTATGCAAGAAAGCATGATCTGACCGCCAAAGAATTATTTGTGCTGGATCTGATCTGGTTCGCGCCGGACGGCTGCTTGCAGTCAGAGATTTGTGAGCGGCTTTCTGCGACAAGACAAACCATCAGCGCTATTATTAAAAAGTTTTTAAAAAAAGATATGTGGAACTATCCGAGTCAGCAGCGGATCGCCGAAATAAGATCGTTCGATTCAAAAGCGCCGGTAAAGCCTATGCCCAAAAGATCATACCACCAGCAGCGAATGCCGAGATAGACGATATGGGCGAATTATCAGGCGAAGAAATGGCCGAGCTGGTGCGTTTGACGACGTTGTTTTCTGAACGGATGAAAAAGAGATTCGATGACCTTGAGGGGGTATAGGAATGATCATCAATACTGGCGGGCGGACAGATACCGTCCAATTTTATACCGAATGGCTGCTGCGACGTTTTGCAGAGGGCTATGTGCTGTCCCGCAATCCGCTTTTTCCCAATAAGGTAACGCGCTATGAATTGACCCCAGACAAAGTCGACTGCGTTGTTTTCTGTTCCAAAAATTATAGACCGATCCTGCCCCGTTTACATGAGATCACAGAGCGTTTTCCTACTTATTTTCACTATACGATCACTGCTTATGGCAAAGACATCGAACCCGGCGTCCCTTCAATCGCAGACAGTATGCAGACGCTTATCGAACTGTCTGAGCTGGTTGGCAGGCAGCGAGTCGCCTGGCGCTATGATCCTGTCTTGCTGACGAAAGCGTATACGATAGAGCGCCATTTGGAGACTTTTGAGCAAATGGCCGGCGTACTGGCGCCCCATATCGACCGCTGTATTTTCAGCTTTGTAGAGATGTATAAAAAACTAAAGACCAATATGCCGGAGCTTATCCCGTTATCCACAGAAGAGATGGATGTATTGGCCGAGGGACTGGGGGCTATCGCTCAGAAGTACGGCATTCCTATTCAGACTTGCGGTACAAATGGGGATTTTACCCGCTATGGCATTTGTACTTCCGGCTGTATGACCCTTGATATTTTAGGGAAGGCCAATGAGATCACATTCAAGAATTTGAAGCATAAAGGGATGCGGCAAGGCTGCCACTGCATCGAAAGCCGAGATATTGGAGCCTATGATACCTGTTTGAACGGCTGTAAATACTGCTATGCCAATAAAGATCCGCATAAAGCTGTAGAAAATTACAATTATCATGACCCAGCGTCACCTTTGCTGCTAGGCCATGTGAAGCCGGAGGATACGATCCAACAAGGTGTGCAGAAGTCTTTTTTGAAAGGAGCGCCTAAATGACTGAACCTGTCTTGAAGATGGTGGATGTGCAAAACATTGTGTCAAAGTCCAATTTACCCGTCTGTGAATACGCCATCAATCCATATGTGGGCTGCACCCATGGCTGCCAATACTGCTATGCTTCCTTTATGAAACGCTTTACAGGCCACACAGAAGAGTGGGGGACTTTTTTGGATGTAAAGACCTGGCGGGACATTAAAAATCCTGAGAAATATGCGGGAAAGGAATTGTTTATCGGTTCTGTTACGGACCCGTATCTTCCGCAGGAAGAAACCTATCAGCGCACAAGGGCCTTATTGATGCAGCTGCAAGGAAGCGGCGCGAAGCTCAGCATTGCCACAAAAAGCGATTTGATCCTGCGGGATCTGGATCTGATCAAAACGTTTCCCGAGGCTCGCGTTTCATGGTCTATCAACACCTTGGACGAAGCGTTTAAGCGTGATATGGATAAGGCTGTGTCGATCAAGCGGCGGCTTGCCGCGATGGAAACGTTTTACCGCGCCGGCATCCGCACCACCTGTTTTATTTCGCCGATCTTCCCAGGTATCACAGATGTGGAAGCGATCATCCAGGAAGTAAAAGGGAAGTGCCATTTGATCTGGCTGGAAAACCTCAATCTGCGCGGCAGCTATAAAACCGTGATCCTAGACTATATAGAAGAAAAATACCCGCAGCTGTCCCCTTTGTATCAGGAGATCTATAACAAGAAGGACCGCAGCTATTGGGAGATGCTGGACATGCGGCTGAAAGTCTTTGCTGCTGAGATCGGTCTGGACTATGTGACCAATGATGACAGTATAAAGCGGCCTTTTGATGCGCCGCCGGTGATCGTCAATTATTTTTATCATGAGCAGATCAAAAAATCTGCCCAAAAGGAGGGCAAAAGCCATGCCTGAGCTGCCAGAGATAGAAACCATCAAGCGCGTGCTGGACCCGCAGATACAGGGCCTCACTATTCAAAGTATCATCGTTGACCGACCGGAGGTCATTGCCTATCCGGCAGCATGCGGCTTACGGCAGCCCCCGCTGGTGGTCAGATGATGCGTTTACGGTGATGTTCCAAGCCGTCTTGGTGCAAAACACAGCATGGCGCAGCGTGGAAAAGGTTTGTGCAGGGTTGGGCGATACCCTGACGCCAGAGTATATCGGAAGTTTGACCACAGAAGAATTAGAGGCCATCATTCGTCCCTGTGGTTTTTATAAGGCAAAAGCGCGCACGATAAAAGCCCTTGCCGCTTGGTTGGGTCAGTATCATTATGAGCGGCAGACGATCCAGCAAATGTCGATATCGAAGCTGCGGGAAGAACTGCTTTCTATCCGTGGTGTTGGTGCAGAAACAGCAGATGTGATATTGGTGTATGCGTTTTATAAACCATCGTTTATTATCGATGCTTACACACGCCGCTTCCTTGCACGGTTAGGCTATAGCTTTTTGGATGATGTTGCTGTCAGACAGTTTTTTGAGGCCGCTTTGCCAAAGGACGCAGAGCTTTATGGCTGGTATCATTGGCTGATCTTGACCCACTGCCTGTCCGCCTGCAAAAAAGATCCCCAATGTCATCTTTGCCCATTAAAAGCGCACTGCAGGCAAGGAAGCTGAACGAGAATGATAAAATACTGTGAAAGACAGCCAAAAAGGGCTGCCGCATCAACGATTTTGGATCGTCATGCGGCAGCCCTTTTTGTGGCGCTTACAGCAGGGAAGCGTTGTACTGCTCAGTAAAAATGGTGATGAAGGCTTGCGTATAGGGGGGAATTGCCTGCTCGGCGTTGAGCAGCAGCGTGATGAATTGCGTATTGGGAAATTCGACGATGGGAACAGCAGTGAGAGCACCGGAACGCACCAGAGCTTCGGTCCGCGCACCGATGCGCGGGAAGATGGTGACGATGCTGCTGTCGTCCAATAGTGTATTTAACAAGCTTTCCTTGCTGGGCAGGTACAAGCTGGCATTGGTCAAATAAGCAGTTTCATCTACAGCAAAGGTGTTGTTGTATTTGAGCATATCGCTGAAAGTAGCGATGGGCACATCGATCAATTCGTGATAGCTGACGGTTTCTCGGGCAGCCCAGGAGGAATGGGGATTGACTACCAAATAAAAATCTTCCCGCGACAGCACTTGGAAGAACAGGTGATGAGCTTTGAACTGACTTTCCAGCTGATTTTTTTCAAGAAAGCCATAGCTGATGATCCCCAGATCCAGCAAGCCATCGCTGAGAGAGGCGATCACATCGCTGTTATCAGATTGATAGGGCAGGATGTTCAAAGCAGGATAGCGTTCATGGAGAATATGCAGAGTGTGGTTGAGCAGATCATTGCAGAGCAAGAGCGGCAGAGCGACCTTGAGTGTGGCTTTGGCGGGCGGATCATCATTGGGGGACAGCTGGCGAAGTTCGGCTAGTTCGCCTAAGATCAGCCGCGCTTTGGCAATGACTTGTTCGCCGATGGTCGTGGGCAGGATCCCCTGCTGCAAACGGACAAAGATCGGAAAACCCAGCTCGGCTTCCAGCTGAGCGATCGCTTTGCTCAGGGAGGGCTGAGAAATATAGAGATTTTTGGCGGCCCTGGAAATGGAGCGCTGATTGGCAACTTCGACGATATACTGCAGCTGTTCTAAACGCATGATGCATCCTCCTCCCTATATGTATAGCTTACAGCTATATACTAGCATATCCAACGGGTATTTTACAAAGAAAATATTTATAGATATCATAATAGTATAAAGAAAGAGACCAACGAGCTGCGCAGCCGTCGGGGACATCACACAACATGAATAGGTTTTAACTATCACGAACCCCACGAAAAGAAAGAAGGATAACAACATGACAAAAGCGAGAAGTGAAAAAGTGATCGTTTTAGGTGTCGATGGTATGGATCCTAGGATCACACGCAGAATGATCGAGGAAGGGAAACTCCCGCATTTGCAGGCTCTCAAGGAACAGGGCGCTATGCGCGATGACTTGGTGCTTTTGGGCGCTATGCCGACGATCACGCCGCCGCAGTGGACGACATTGTCCACAGGCTCCTATCCAGAGACCCACGGCATCACCTGCTTTTATGCCCAGCATCCAACTGACCTCGATAAGATCACCTATAATCTGAATTCCGCCTCCTGTCAATCGGAGCAATTGTGGAACGTTACGGCTGAGGCAGGCAAGAAGACGCTGGTGTTCCATTGGCCAGGCTGCTCTTGGCCGCCAACCAGTGACAGCCCTGATCTGCACGTGATCGATGGGGTAACGCCAGCCAGCATCAATATGGGCTTGACGAAAGATACAGAAAAAATATTGTACGCGTCACCAGATATCAAAGAGCTCGTCTTCCGTTCGCGGGTCACTGGCGCGACGGGAGCAGGCTGTATACTGGATGATCTGCAGACAGACGGCGAAGAAGCAGTCATGAGTGCAGTCGGCGATATCCAAAATGTCATGTTGTCTTATGACGATGGGGAAGGCTCATTAGAACAGGTCACCTTCGATGTGGTCAATTCGCCTATTACAGAACCCAAAGGCTGGGTCAAAGAGCTGCCAGAGGGCGCTAAAGAGTTTGGCTACATCACTTCCCAGGGGGTGGTCAGACGCTACTGTCTGCTGGTCAAAAACGAGGCAGGAGAATACGCCAATATTGAGATCTACAAGAGCAAGAAAGAAGCAGAGCCTATCGCTGTACTGCATAATGGCGAATATGCTGAAGACTTGGTCGATGATATCATAGCTGGCGATGAACATGTGTCCTGTGTACGACAGGCGACGATCCTGGAGATCGCTCCAGATGGCAGCAAGATCCGGCTGTGGATGAGCAATGCTATTCCTTATGCTGATGCCACCTTCTGTCATCCCAAGACGCTCTTGCAGCAGATCAATGACAATGTCGGCTATGTCAAAGTCATGGCCTCCTGCGGCGGTGCTGTGGAGGAATATGCGGAAAAACTTCTGTGCCGCAGCTGGGAAAAATATACCCAGTGGCAGGCAGATGCCATCAACTATTTGATCCAGGCCAATGAGTATGAGGTCGTATTCTCCCACATCCACAATGTGGATATGATCGGTCATCTGTGCTGGAGATTTGCTAAGCCTGACGATTTTTATGCGGAGGGCGGCCAGGATCCGCAGAAGTATCAAGCGATCATCGAATCAGTCTATAAAGATACCGACAAATATATCGGAGAGTTCCTCCACCTCTTGGATGAGGGCTGGACGATCATCGTGGCTCCAGACCATGGCTTCCTTTGCCCCAGTGATGCCCGTCCTGTACCTTTTGGTGATGCGTTGGGCGTCAATGCCAAGGTCATGTACGAATTGGGCTATACAGCGCTGGTCAAGGATGAAAACGGCGCTCCCACCAAAGTCATCGATTGGGAGCATACGAAGGCCATCGCCTCTCGGACCTGTCATATCTACATCAACCTCAAGGGCCGCAATCCGCAAGGCATTGTCGATCCCGCAGACAAATATGCGCTGGAGGAAGAGATCATCAGCGCCCTTTACAATTATCGGGATGAATATGGCCGGCGCATCGTCAGTATGGCTATCCGCAATAAGGAAGCCCGGCATTTGGGCCTAAGTGGTGATAAATGCGGTGATATCATTTATTTCCTGATAGAAGGTCCGAACAAAGGCCATTGCGACACCTGGTCCACGGCTTATGGTTATTTCGATACGTCCCTGTCGCCGATCTTCATGGCTGCTGGTGCAGGGCTCAAGAAAGGCTATCAAACAGAGCGCGTCATCCGTCAAGTCGATGTAGCGCCGACGATCGCCGCCCTATTAGGCGTACGGATGCCTGCCCAATGTGAAGGCGCTCCAGCCTATCAGATTTTTGCAGAAGCGTATTGAAGCGTAAGAAGTAGATAAAAGAAAAAAAGCCTGTTCATCTGTAGAAGCCCTGCAGATGAATAGGCATATTTAGAAAATGTGTTTTGGGAATAATCATTGAACTCATAAGGATTCTAAATTATCGTAAAAGGAGATAGGGCTATGAGTACGACTATACAAAAAGGAAATAGACCGGTAGAACTTATTCATGCGGTCATTGTTGTCCTATTGATGTTTGCCTTTCGTTTCATTCCACCGCCAGAACCGATCACCGCCTATGGTATGACCGTCATTGGCATCTTTTTGGGCGTGATCTATGGTTGGAGTTTCTGCGGCTTGTTATGGCCAAGTTTGCTGGCTTTAGTGGCTATGGGCGTCAGCCAGTTCGGCAATGAAATGAGCGTTTGGGCGGCAGCTTTCGGCAATTCGACAGCAGTGCTGACTTTGGTCAGTATGCTGCTTTTTGGTGCCATGCAGGCCACGAAGACGACCGATTGGTTGGTCAACGCGCTGACCAATTTGAGATTTGCCCAAGGGAAGCCTTGGGTGCTGACGTTTTTACTGCTTTTTGTACCGTTTGTATTAGGTACTGTGATCAGCGGCGTGGTCGTCATTTTATTCATGATGACCATACTGGACGGCATCTTTAAGAAAATGGGTCTGAAACCTGGCGACAAATATGCGGTAATGATGATCATCGGCGTCAATATTTTTGCCGGCATCGGCATGGTGGTCTTTCCTTTTCTGGGCTGGGACTTGATGACCATCGGTACAGTTTCTGCGGCGACTGGTGTGATGATGAATTATACAATGTTTATGGTCGTTGTCTGGCCAGCGTTGATCCTTTTTTGCATCGCCTACGTTTTATTCATGAAGTATATCCTGCGCTGTGATGCCAGCAAGCTGGCCGAGATCCAGATGAATGACAGCGAGGACAATACTCTGAAGCAAAATCAGCGCTATATTTTATATCTGACAGCGGCGTATCTGATCTTGTGCACCCTGGTCGGACTCTTTACCGGCACCAGCGGTCTGCGTTATGTGTGCAGCGCCTTAGGCGTGTATGGCGTGACGCTGTTGATCATTGTGCTGATGGTCTTTATCAAAACCGAGGAAGGGCCATTGCTTAATCCTATGGAGTGCACCAAATTTGTTTCCTGGGATATGTATTTTTTGATCGTCGCGGCTTTATTTATCGCTAATCAGCTGACGAATGTGGAGACCGGCATCAGTACTTGGGCAGTCCAGACCATGACGCCGATGTTCAATAGTCTGGGTGAGGTCGGCTTCTTGGTGGTGCTGGCGATCATCACCGTCATTTTGACCAATATCGGCAACAATCTGGCTATGGGCTTTACACTGCTTTCGATCGTCTCCATCATGTACAATGCCGGAATGGCCTTCAATCCCATGGTGGCAGCGACTTTGATCACGATTTTGTGCTTGTTTGGTTTTATGTTCCCAGCGTCTTCTATCGGCGGTGCGATCATTCACGCCAGCGAGTGGACGACACCGAAAATGATCTACAAGTACGTTTCGCTGTCACTGCTTTTAGGCGTGGTCATCATTTTGATCATCGTCATTCCTTTAGGCAATCTCTTGTTCTGAGGGCAAGACAAAGCTCCCCGCTTATCGCAGGATAGGCGGGGAGCTTTTTGGTGTCAGGCTTGAGTGCGGCGTTTGTCTATGCGGGTGAAGAGATAGATGGCCAGATTGCCTAACAGCAAGCCGATGATGGTGCCGCCTAAGACGTCGGTAGGATAGTGGACGTACAGATAGAGGCGGGAAAAGGCGATCACCGCGGCAAGGACGAAGGCAGCAAGGCCGAAGCGGCGGTCTGTATGCCAAAGCGTCGTCGCTGCGGCAAAGGAGGCCATGCTGTGGCCGGAGGGAAAGGAATAATCGGTGGGCGGCGCAATGAGGAGCGTCACCAGCGTATTGACGTCAAAGGGACGGATGCGGGCAATGAGCGGCTTGAGGGTGAGGTTGCCCACCAAAAGGCAGAAGACCAGCGCAGTGGTCAGCAGCCAGCCGCCGCGGCGATAACGCTTGGATAGGACCATGAGAACGGCGATGACGATCCAGATCCAGCCGCTGTTGCCGAGAAAACTCACCGCGGGCATCACTTGATCAAGGAAGGCATTATGCCCTAGAGCGATCTGGTCGAGGATTTGGAGTTCGAGTGTTTGCCAGGGTGTCATCGGTCTGTCCTCCTAGATCATGATCTGCAAAAAATTGACGAAGCCATAAGCGCCCAGCGTCATGATGATGCCGGCGATGAGCACGCCCAAGGTGATGGCGGGGAAAGCGTAGCGGATGCGCAGCGCCAAAAGAGCAGCCAGCGCGGAGCCGGACCAAGCGCCAGTGCCGGGCAGAGGAATAGCGACAAAGAGACAAAGTCCCAAAAGAGAGTAGGTATTGATCTTGTCCGCGTTGCGCAGAAGTTTGGCTTCATAGCGGTGGGCCAGCCCCGAAAAGAGCGGGATGGTCTTGAGCCAGTGGATGAGCCGCTTGCCAAAGGAGAGCACAAAGGGCACTGGCAGGATATTGCCCAAGAAAGAGACTAAAAGTACCATCTGCCAGTCTAACTGCATGGCAGCACCGAGAATGACTGCGCCGCGCAGCTCGACTAAGGGGATCATGGAAATGATGAATAAGGCGAAGTACGGTCCGCCAAAGGAAAAGGTGTTATATAGGGTATCGGCTAAAGTATTGGCCATAAATGTATTCGCTCCTGCCTTCATGAACATTTTGCCAGCGGGTGGCATATCAGTAATACTATACCATACTTTAGCAAAATTATTAAGGAAAAGGGCGGCGTTTTTCATGGCTTTTTGTAAAGTTTTAATGACAGAGCGGGAGATCATGTCTTACAATCACTGTAATGAAGCCTTGGCAGCGACGGGCGTAATAGATATTGCCAATGCTCCGGCAGAAATGAGCAAGGAGGAGGTGCTGAGCCATCAGGAGGCGCTGCCTTATCCCAAGGAAGCACGTTTCGATGGCTGCGGTCATTTCTGGGGCGAAGGTTTTTATCGACAGCTCGCCCAAGAGATGGATTGGCAGCGGGCAGATAGCCAGATCACGGCGGAATTCGGCCTCATGAGCGAACAGGCCCAGGTGCGCACATTTCCCACTGAAGCGCCCAGCTATCGGGAGCGCTGGAAGGCCGATCTGGATCGTTTTCAGGTGACACTGCTCAAATTGGGTGAGCCGGTGCTCATCTGGCAGCGCAGTCTGGATGGACGCTGGTTTTTTGTACAGAACCGCCATACTTGGGGATGGGTGCGCGCTGAGCAGGTGGCGCTGACTGTTGAGCCCCAGTGGCGACAGTGGGCGGGCGAACGGGAATTCGTCCAATGTCTGTGCAGCCGCGAGATCATCACTTACCAAAGCCAAGGGCGGGAGTGTCAGCAGCTTTTGCTGATGGGCACCCATCTGACTTGCTATGATCACTGTCATGCGGGCTATATCGCGCTGCTTCCCAGGCGCACGGCAGAGGGACGGCTGAGGATCGAGCAGATACTTTTACCTAAGGATGAACGGTTCAGTCTGGGCTATCTGCCCTTGAGCCAAGGCCGTCTCTTGGAACAGGGACTTAAATGTTTGGGCGAACCTTACGGCTGGGGCGGGGAGAATGGCTATCGCGACTGCACCTCGCTGGTGGATGATGTCTTTGGCGTCTTTGGCTTCACGCTGGCGCGCAACAGCAGCGCTCAGCGTCAAATGGCGGGCGTGCAGTCCATACCAGCAGCACTGGATGATGACGAACGGCAAGCGTTGGTAGAGGGGCTGCCGATAGGTACGGTGCTTTATCTGCCGGGGCATGCAATGATTTACTTAGGCAGACGGCACGAGCAGCAGGCGATCTTGCACAGCGTGTATCAAATGGGGCTGCCTATGCAGGAGGAGCTGGTGGTCTATCGGGCGCGGCAGGTCATGCGCGGCCATCTCAGGCAGCTGCGGGTCAATGGGCAGACCTTTTTGACCAGCCTGACGGAGTATTGGTGTCCCTGGCAGTAGCGGAGCAGGGTGATTTTTAGGGGAGAGTGTGATAGACTGTTA
>CABVBB010000030.1 GCA_902496505.1 uncultured Peptococcaceae bacterium | reverse complement strand
CCTGGGATCACTACAGCGATTGGCAGGCCAAAGCCTTGACCTATATGATGGAAAATGGCTACGAGGTCATTTTCTCTCACTTGCATAACGTCGACCTGATCGGCCACCAGATCTGGCATTTTGCCAAGCATCGTGATGATTGGGGCAATGATGAAGTCTTCTATCAAGGATTGCTGGAAGAGGTGTACAAACAGACCGACCGTTATCTAGGCGCGTTCCTGCCCTATCTCGATCAAGGCTGGACTATGATCATCACCTCCGACCATGGATTGATCACCGAAGAGAACCATCCGCCCGGATTAGGCGAGATGCGCAATAACGGTACGGTTTTGGTCGATATGGGCTATACCGTCCTGAAAAAAGACGAAAATGGCAATGATCTGCCCGAAGTGGATCTGAGCAAGACCCGAGCTGTGATGAATCGCGGCGGCTATGTGACCATCAACCTTAAAGGCCGCTTCAAAGATGGCATCGTCGAACCAGAGGATAAAGCTGCTTTGGAAGAAGCCATCATCGATGATCTGTACAAATATCGTGATCCTATCACCGGCCGCCGCGTCATCGCTATGGCTTTCCGCAATAAAGACGCCATTGTTCTCGGCTTAGGCGGCGAACGCTGCGGCGACATCATCTGCTTCATGGAAGAGGGCTTCAATATTATCCATATGGATTCGCTCTCCACGCAGAAGGGCTACTTCGATACCTCCGTATCACCAATTTTTGTAGCCGTTGGTGCAGGCATCAAGCAAGGCTTTAAAACGAAACGTGTCATTCGTCAGGTTGATGTAGCGCCGACTGTAGCAGCCCTTTTGGGTGTGCGCATGCCGCATGAGTGTGAAGGCGCGCCTGCGTACCAAATTTTAAGCGAAGAATTTTGATCGGAGTCTCTGGCCGCAGCAGTTGGACGGCTGCTGCGGCGGGGACAAAAATGCAGAGGAGCTATTGCTGTTTGCTAAGGAGGGAAAGTAGATGAGTAAACCCACCAGTGCTCAAAAAGATGGAAAATTTTATATTCATGTAATAATAACCTTTATATTGATGTTTTGCTTTGGTTACTTGCCGCCTATTGCACCTATTACACCAGTTGGCATGAAGATGCTGGGTATTTTTATCGGCCTGATCTATGCGTGGAGCACCACGTCGCTTTTGTGGCCGACCTTCGTGGGGATGCTGGCCATTATTTCGACTGGCATTTATACCATGACAGACTTTGCGAAAATATCCTTTGGTCATGAGACCGTGGTCTTCATGATCTTGATCACGGCCTTTGCCACTGCACTGGATGATGCTGGATTGGTCAAATTCATATCCAGTTGGATCATCAGCCGCAAAATGGTAGAAGGCCGGCCCTGGGTATTTACTTTGCTGCTTCTGTTGGGGGCCTTTCTAGGCGGGATGTTGGTCAACTCCTTAGCCAGCGTGATCTTTTTCTGGACGATCCTTTATTCTGTATGCAAGGAGTTTGGCATCAAGCCATATGAAAAATATCCTTCTCTGATGATACTCGGCATCGTATTTGCGTCGATGACAGCTGGTCTGACGGTTTTTCCCTTCCGTTTGACGGGTCTGATCGTTTTGGGTGCTGCTCAGTCTGTGGCTCAGATATCTATCCCCTTTGCCCAATATATCCTGTTTACCCTGCCAATGGGGCTGCTCTTAGTATTGAGCTATTTTGTGATCATGAAGGTCGTCTTCCGGATCGATCTGTCCCGCATGAACAATATCAGTGTGAATTTCATCGATCCTAATGATCTGATCCTCAATAAGAAACAAAAATGTGCGGCACTGTTGATGACGTTCATGGTCGTCTTATTGATCAGCGTTGACTTGCTCAAGCTCTTTCTGCCTGATCTAGGCCTGACGTGGCTGCTGTCGCAATGGGGCATCATCGGCGTGATGCTTTTGGTCATCAGCTTGGCGCTGGTCATCCGCTTGGACGGTGAGCCTTTCATGAATTATCGAACGGCAGCCAAAGGCATCGACTGGGATATGATCTATCTATTTGCTATCATCCTGCCGTTTTCCAGTATTCTGACCAGTGATGTGACTGGCATCAAGGCATTCCTGATCCAGACGCTCTCTCCGCTGTTTTTGGGCAAATCCTTCCTTTTCTTTGCAGCCATTGTGCTGCTTCTGGGCACGCTGATCACCAATGTCGCCAACAATGCCGTGCTGTTGGTCATCTTTATCAATATCTGCTGTCCGATCTGTGAAAGCATGGGCGTTTCCCCTGTTCCTTTGATCATGTGTATGCTTTTCTGCTTCCAATTGGCGTATATGACGCCTGCGGCTTCTGCTCCAGCAGCTTTTGTCTTTGGCAATACCGGCTGGATCAAAGCGTCAGCGATGTATAAATATATTGCCATCATCTTGACGATATTGTTCGTTATCTGTTTTGTGATCGGCATGCCTTTTGCCAGCTTGATTTTCTGATGCCCATACAATTAAAAGCCAGCCTGACCGAGAGATGTGTTGATCTCATGGTCAGGCTGGCTTTTTTGGTGTGCGCTATATTACCACTCCAGCGTCAGGCCTACGCCGACTTCGCGGATAGGCAGCTGCTCATGGATGGCGGCGCGGGCGGCGAAATCGACGCAGTGGCAGGGGTAGAGATCGGTGATACCGAGCGTTTTGAAATAGTCGATAGTGGCGGTGAGCTGGGGCGTAACGCCGAAGAGATGGAAGCCGCCGATGATGCCTAGGATGTGAGGCTGTCCGGTGACGGCTTGGGCGTACTGGCAGATATTGCAGATGCCGCTGTGGGAGCAGGCGGTGATGAGGTAAAGGCCAGCGGGGCTTTCGTAGACCAGGGCGGTATCGTCGGTCAGCCAATCATCTGTCCAGCCGTCCTTCGTCTGATGCTGACCGATGGGCGCGCGGGCTTCAAAAGGGAAGACGCGGGGGATCTGGCCGAGGAAGGTGAGGTGCGGGCTCAGTTTGACCGGCTCAGCAGATAACCGCAGCTGACAGTGCTGCGCTAGTTCGCTGGCGGTAAAAGGCGAGCCGATCAGTTGCCCCTCTGCTGTACGCTTGGGCTCAAAAGCCAGCGGGTGGGCGGTCAATGTCACTGTCGACAGATCGTACGCTGCCAGCAAAGCCTTCAGCCCGCGGGTGTGATCGTCATGGCCGTGAGAAATGGCAATGTCCGTGAGCTGTCCCAGGTAGATGCCCAAGGCTTGGGCATTGCGCAAAATGATGTCCGAATAGCCAGAGTCCCAAAGGATGTGCCGATCGCCGTCTTCGATATAATACGCCGCTGCTGGCTCGCCGCAGTAGTATTGGTCGATATAGGTATTGTTGTCCACTAAAACGGTCAGTTTCATGGGAATGCCTCCTTGAAAAAATCGCTAGTCTTAGTATAGCGGTAAATAGGCAGGAATGTAAAGCACAGACAAAAGCCAGGCAGTATTTCCGTGAGGAGGCTGCCTGGCTTTTGTAGTTTAGGAGATGGCTTCGCTGCCGATGGTGTAGTGCCAGGCGCCGCCTTTTTGGCTGGCGGTGCAGTCGTTGAAGAAATAAGCACCGGTGCCGCTGCGCCATTTTTGGGCTTGGAAGGTGAAGGAGCCGCTGGATATGGGCTCGGCGGTGAGGGTGATGAGCAAGCCGTCAGTGAAGTGGGGACGGTCTGCGGTGACGAGGCCGTCTTGGAGCAGGTCTTGGTAGGTGGCGGCGAAGGTATCTAGCTGAAACTGCTGCGCGGCCAGATAGATGAGGGCGGACTTTTCTGAAGCGGTGAGATTTTGGACGCCGTCCAGATCGAAGGCCAGCTGCTTTATGCCGTCGTTGAGGCCGGGGTCTGTGTCGTAGAGATCTTGGAGCATAGCGAGGTAGAAGCCCACCAAATCGTCGCCATCTTCCTGGACGGCCAGGGAAATGGGCTGAGAGAGCTGGGCGGGGTATGTCTCCAGGATGCTGCCGTCATAGCCTATGGTGACCACCATGCCGCAGCGGAGATCGTCTGGAGTCATGGCGCGGCCCTGAGCATCGGTCAGTGCTGCGTCAGACAAACCTGCTGTGCAGAGCGCTTCGCCGTCCTCAGCTAGGGAAGCCAAAAGCAAAGTGCCGCCTGTGATGCTTACGATCTTGCCGGTATAGTGAGCGGCTGCCGTCTGCTCGCCGCCAGAGGGTGCGGCGGCCTGCGTACAGCCAGCGCTAAAAAGGCAGAGCAGTGTAAGGAAGATGAACCAACTGCGTTTGAACATGAGATGACCTCCTCTGAGATGAATGCGAAATCCTATCCGCAGGGCAAAAATCAAAGGCCAGCAAAGCAAAAGCGTATCGCGCCGCTGGATTTTTCCTGCTGCTGATATTTTTTGGACGAATTCTCGGGGCAAAAGGTTGCCGCCTAGGAAATATATGGTATGATAAAGCCATGCCGCGCTGTTTTTGACGCGGGCATATGATTTTTACACATTGACAGTCGCGCTTTAACGTGTTAAACTGTTAAAATAAACGAAAGAAATTTGGGGAGGGTCTTTGATGAGTAAAAATGAGCGGATCACGCCGGAAGGGACGCAGGATCTTTTGTTTGAAGCCTGCGCGGCTAGGCGTTTGGTAGAGGGCCGGCTGCAGCATTTGTTTGCGGGCCGGGGGTTTCAGGAAGTGATGACGCCGGGGCTGGAGTTTTATGATGTGTTTGCGCGGGCGCCGCAGTATTTTCCGCAGGAGAGCATGTATAAACTGACGGATCATAAGGGACGGCTGTTGGTGATGCGGCCGGATACGACGCTGCCTATCGCGCGGCTGACGGCGACGAAGCTGCAGGATTACAGCCTGCCGATCCGATTGTATTACAGCCAGAGCGTTTACCGCATGGGCATTTTGATGAACGGCGGCAGTCATGAGATCCGGCAGATGGGCGTGGAGCTTTTGGGCGCGGCTGAGGGCAAGGCGGATTTGGAAATTTTGGCGCTGGGCGCGCAGAGTTTGGCGGACTGCGGCGTGGCGGATTACCGGCTGGAATTGGGTCATATCGGCATTTTCAAGGTGCTGATGGAGCGATTGGCAGCAAGCCTTGCGGAAAAGGAAGCTATTGCAGGATTTATCGAGAATAAGAATTATTCAGCGCTGGATGCGCTTTTGCAGACGCTGGCGCCTTCTGCTGAGGCGGCGCTTTTGCAGGAATTGCCGCATCTTTTTGGCGGAGCGGAAATATTTGCGCAGAGCAAGGCGCTTTTTGCGGCGTATGATGATGGCCGTCTGGTGCAGGCGGTGGAGGATGTGGAAGCGATCTACCGCACGCTGGATAAATTGGGCCTAGCCAATAAGATCATCGTGGATTTTGGCTTGGTGGGGCAGGCGGATTATTATACGGGCGTGATCTTCCGGGGCTATATCGAGGAAGCGGGCGCGCCGGTGCTCTCTGGCGGCCGCTATGATGGGCTGCTGGGGGAATTTGGCCGCCAGATGCCGGCGATCGGCTTTGCGGTGCAGATCGATCTGATCGCGGATGTGCTCTTGCGTCAGCAGAGTTTCCGCTCGCAGGCAGAGGTGCTGGTGTATGCGGAGGCGGCTTTTGTGCCGCAGTCGCTGGCTTTTATGCAGTCTCTGGACAGACAGGGCGTACGCAGTGAATACTGCCTGGCGGAGAGCGCGGCTGAGGCTAGGGATTACGCCAGAGCCAAGGGCATCCGGGAGCTTTATATCGTCGGGGAGAAAGTGGAGAAAATCGAGGTGCAGCTATGATCAAGATCGCGTTGACCAAGGGTCGTTTAGAGGATAAGACAGTGGAGCGCTTTGCCGCGGCTGGCTATGATGTGCAGGCGGTGCGGGACAAGGGCCGCAAATTGATCCTGCCGGTAGGGGAGGATATCCAGGTGGTGCTGGCCAAGGCGCCGGATGTGCTCACTTATGTGGAGCGGGGTGTGTGCGACGCGGGCGTGGTGGGCAAGGATACCATCATGGAATACGGTGGTTCGTACTATGAGGTGGCGGACCTGGGCTTTGGCAAATGCCGTTTCGCGCTGGCGGTGCCGGCGGGCGTGGATTTTTACGCAGGCTACCGCACCAAGCGCATCGCCAGCAAATATCCCAAGGTGGCGCAGGATTTCTTCGCCCGCAAGGGGATGGATGTGGAGATCGTCAAGATCGAGGGCTCGGTGGAATTGGCGCCGCTCTTGGGATTGGTGGATGGCATCGTGGATATCGTGGAGACGGGTACGACGCTTAAGGAAAACGGGCTGGTGGTCTGTGAATATATTGCCGATCTGTCGGCGCGCTTTATCGTCAATACGGCCAGCATGAAGCTCAAAAAAAATGCGCTGGAGACCATCACAGCGGCGCTGGCTGGAGATCAATCAAAAGGAGAATGAACGATGCTAAAAACGATCATTGCCGACGGGACCAACGAACGGCAGTTTATCAATAATTTGAAGGAACGCAATGCGGAGACCGACCGCCAGATCACGGAGCAGGTGTCGGCGATTTTGGAGGAGGTGCGCCAGAAGGGCGACGAGGCGGTCAAAGCGTACACGCTGAAATTTGACAAAGGGCTGCCGCTGCAGTTTGAGGTGAGCGCGGAGGAAATGGCGCAGGCTTTGGCCGAGGCGGATGCCGATTTTGTGGCTTCGCTGCGTAAGGCGGCAGATAATATCGCGGCTTTTCATAAACGCCAGGTGCGGCAGAGCTTTCTGCACACGGAGGAAAACGGCGTGATCTTGGGCCAGCAGGTGCGGGGACTGCGCCGGGTAGGGCTGTATGTGCCGGGCGGCACGGCGGCTTATCCTTCGTCTGTGCTGATGAACGCCATTCCGGCCAAGATCGCCGGCGTGGAGGAACTGATCATGGTCACGCCGCCGGCAGCGGACGGCAAGGCCAATCCAGATATCCTCACCGCAGCGGCGATCGCCGGTGTGGACCGCGTCTTCCTCATGGGCGGCGCGCAGGCGGTGGCCGCGCTGGCTTATGGGACGGAGACCGTGCCGCAGGTGGATAAGATCGTGGGCCCGGGCAATATTTACGTGGCCACGGCCAAGAAGCTGCTCTACGGCGTGGTGGACATCGATATGATCGCCGGTCCCAGCGAGATCTTGATCATTGCTGATGAGACGGCCAATGCCCGCTATGTGGCGGCTGACCTCATGAGTCAGGCAGAGCATGACGTGCTGGCCGGAGCGATCCTTTTGACCAACAGCCAGACGCTGGCCGAAGCGGTGCTGGCCGAAGTCAAACGGCAGAGTGCAGACCTCAGCCGCCGCGAGATCATCGCCAAGTCGCTGGCGGATTACGGCGCCATCGTGGTCTTTCAGGAGATCGAGCAGATGCTGGCCTTTGCCGATGAGATCGCGCCGGAACATTTGGAGATCATGCTCCAAGATCCCCTGCAATATATCGGCAAGGTGCACAATGCCGGGTCGGTTTTCCTCGGCGAATATGCGCCGGAACCGCTGGGCGATTATTTCGCCGGACCTAATCACGTCCTGCCCACCGGCGGCACGGCGCGGTTCTTCTCGCCGCTGTCTGTGGACAGCTTTGTCAAGAAATACAGTTTCACCTATTACACCCGCGAAGCGCTGGAGGCTGGGCAGGAGGATATCGTCCGCATTGCTGAGCGCGAGGGTCTGACGGCGCATGCCAATTCCATCAAAGTGAGGTTTTAATCATGGTCAAGATCAGCAGCAAACTGGATACGCTCACCCCTTATGAAGCGGGGCATGACGAATACGCCATCCTCCTCAATGCCAATGAAAGCTTCGTGCCGCCGGTCCCCTATATCAAAGCGGAAATGCTCGGCCGCATCAACCAGGCAGCGTTCAATCGTTATCCCGACCCGGCAGCCACCGCGCTGTGTGAAAAATTCGGCCGTTATTATGGCGTGGACCCCAAGCTGGTCGTGGCGGGCAATGGTTCGGATGAGATCATCGGCCTGCTCTACGCCTGCCTGCTCGACCCGGGCGACAAGGTGATGACGCTGGAAAAAGATTTCTCCATGTACAGCTTCTACTGCCATATTTATAACTGCACCCACGTGGAACTCGCTAAGGAAAGCGATCTCACCGTGGATGTGGATAAGGTCATCGCCGCGGTGCGCGAGGAAAAACCGCAGATGCTCCTTTTCTCCAATCCCTGCAATCCCACCTCACTGGGCATGCGTCGGGAGGATGTAGTCAAGATCATTGAAAACTGCGACACCCTGGTGGTGGTCGATGAAGCCTATATGGAATTTTACGATCAGTCGGTGCTGGATCTGTGCGGCCAGTATGACAACCTCATCGTGCTCAAGACCTGCTCCAAGGCGCTGGCGCTGGCCGCACTGCGCGTAGGCTTTGCGGTGAGCAGCGAGCGCATCATTTATCTGATGAAGACGGGCAAATCACCGTACAATGTCAACACCATTTCCCAGATCATGGCTGAGGTCGTGCTGGAAAATCCCGAGCTCATCGACAGCGCTATCGGCGAGATCAAAGCCAGCAAGCGCATGCTCTACCGCGGCTTGGTGGAGCTTGGCGGGCGCACCGATCAGATCCTGCGCATCCTGCCCAGCGATACCAATTTCATCTTCATGGAACTGGCCGACAGCGACGCGGCTTTTGAAGCGCTCAAAAGTGAAGGCATCCTGGTGCGCAAGATGGGCACCTTCCTGCGGATCTCCGCGGGGACGATGATGGAAAATGACAGCGTCTTGGAGGCGCTGGACGCGTTTTTTAAAGGAGAGGTGTGACATGGGCGCAGTAAGCCTTTCCCGCCAGACGCGGGAGACGGACATCATGGTGACGCTAAACCTGCACGGCAGCGGACAGGCGCAGATCGACACGGGCATCGGCTTTTTTGACCATATGCTCACGGCGCTCACCGTACACGGCGGGCTGGATCTCAGCGTGCGCTGCCAGGGCGATCTGGCAGTGGACGGCCACCACACGGTGGAGGATGTGGGCATCGTTTTGGGGCAGGCCATTGCCAAGGCCGTGGGCGACAAAAAAGGCATCAACCGCTACGGCACCTTCTACGTCCCTATGGACGAAGCCTTGGCCCGGGCGGTGCTGGATTTCAGCGGCCGGCCATATCTGGTCTTTGACGCAGCCTTCCAGCCGCAGCTGGTGGGAAGCTTCGATCCGCAGCTGACAGCGGAATTTTTCCGCGCGCTGGTCTATCATGCCGGGATAACGGCGCATATCACCCTTTTGGCTGGGGGGAACGATCACCATAAGATCGAGGCGATCTTTAAGGCATTTGCCCACGCCTTAAAGGAGGCGGTGCAGCCCAGCGGGGCCGCGGGGGCGCTGTCAACGAAGGGGATATTGGAGTAAGGGGACGTATTGGCGTACGCGGGCGCTTTTCTTGCTGGTGTACTTGCGATGCTGCTTGGGCTCCTCACTTGCGGTTAGGGGTGGACGGCAGGGTTTCGACCTACTCTGGTAAGGGCTTACGATGCCCTTTCGATATCCTCATTAGCATGAGGGTGTCGCCAGGTTTCGCCTGGCGGCGAGTTACTTTTGTGCAGGCAAAAGTAACCAAAACCTGTTGGGGGTTGCGAGGCCCGACGCTCTTTTGGTCGGGTCCCCCAAACCCCTAAACGCTCTTCGGGAAGTGAGAAAAATTTGACCCAGCGTGGTTTGTTCGGTTGTTTGGTGAACATAGTGGCGAGACTGATGGGCTATCGAGCACACGCCTCGGGGGGCTGGGGCAAATTTTTCTTTTCTATGGAGATTAGAAGATGGTGGTTGTTGTGAATGAGGAAGCTTGATGAAAGGTAAGTTTAGCATGATCATGGGGGTAGAAGATTTATTTTCTTTTTCTCTTGGGTAGTAAATCGGTTGTAAGGGAGATGAGCGTTTGATTGCTGTTGTCGACTATGGTGCGGGGAATTTGTTTAGTGTGTGTAATGCGCTGTCGTTTTTGGAGATCAAGCATGTGATCACGAGCAGCGCGGAGGAGATCTTGGCGGCGGATGGGGTGATTCTGCCGGGAGTGGGGGCTTTTCCGGAGGCGATGTCTCGGTTGGAGGCAGCTGGTTTGGTGGAGCCTTTGCGAAAATCTGCTGGGGAGAAGCCTTTTTTGGGCATTTGCTTGGGGATGCAGATGCTTTTTGACTATGGGTACGAATTTGCCAAGACGCCGGGGCTGGGGCTGATCCCGGGGGAAGTGCGGCCTATCATGGCGCCGGGGCTCAAGATCCCGCATATGGGGTGGAACAGTATCCACATCCACCAGTCGACGCCGCTTACTGCAGGGCTGCATGAGGGGGATTATGTGTATTACGTCCATTCTTATGCGGCGGTGGTGTCGCCGGAGGTGCTGGTCTTGAGCAGTGATTACGGCGGGCCGGTGACAGGGCTGGTGGCTAAGGGTCAGGTCTATGGCGCGCAGTTCCATCCGGAAAAAAGCGGCGCGGCAGGGCTGACCATTTTGAAAAACTTTGGAGGGTTGGTCAAATGATCATTTTACCGGCAATAGATATCAGGGGCGGTCAGTGCGTCCGTCTGTACAAGGGCGATTTTGCCACGGCGGAAAAGGTGGCGGAGGACCCGATCGCCACAGCGCAGAGTTTTGCCGAGGCGGGCGCGGCGTGGTTACATACCGTCGATCTGGACGGCGCAGTGGAGGGCCGCCCGGTGAACAAGGCGGTGTTTGAACAGATCGTGCGCCGCACGCCGCTCAAGGTGGAGGTCGGCGGCGGCATCCGCAATATGGATACCATAGCGGCTTATTTGGACGCTGGTGTCAGCCGGGTGATCCTGGGCTCAGCGGCGCTGAACGATCCGGCTTTGGTGGCGGAAGCGATCGAGCTCTACGGTTCTGACGCTATCGCTGTGGGCATCGATGCCCGCGACGGCATGGTGCAGGCACAGGGCTGGCTGGCGGCCAGTACAGTGCATTATATCGACTTGGCGCGGGCCATGACGGAGATCGGCGTGGAGACCATCATTTTCACCGATATTTCCCGGGATGGGACGCTCGCCGGCCCCAATCTGGAGCAGCTGACTGCCTTGCAGGCGGCTGTGGGCGGTCAGATCG
>CABVBB010000029.1 GCA_902496505.1 uncultured Peptococcaceae bacterium | reverse complement strand
TGGAAACAGTGCCAAATTACCTGCGTGGTCTAAATGCATATGTGAAAGCACCACTGTCTTGATCTCATCTGGCGTTGTTTGACAAAGTGCCAACTGTGCTGGGAGGCTCATGCCTTCTTCACTATAATATGGAAAAATCTTCTTTAAATGTTCTGGCCAGTAGCCTTCCATTGCCTGAGGATGACAGCCTGTATCAAATAATATTTTCCCCTGTGGATGATCGATCAACACAGCCAGCACTGGTAATTTCGTCTTTCCGGGTCTGGCGCCGCTCACCAGTGCACTGCGCTCGCTTTCCAGCCAGCCAATCTCTAAAACATAGACCTTCATTTTGCACCGCCTTTAATGATTTGCTCCATTCACCACGTCTTATGATAAATAAAGCGTCATCAATATACATTGTTATAATATTGATGACGCCTGGTTCTCTGATTATTCAGCTATGATCTGGTGCAGGACGGCGCCCTCACATTGGGCCGGCATCCTCACGCCGCAGAGCGCAGCGATCGTCGGGGCCACATCTACCTGACGGATCACCCGGTCTGTATAATAGCCCGCTTTGATCCCTGGCCCTGCCGCAACGAAGATCGGCGATACAGAGGTATCAGCATAACCGCGCTGTGTAGAAAGCGAATCCGCATGGATGATGTTGAAACCCTCCTCCTTGAAGTAAATGATATCCCCGCATTCTGGACCACTCATGCCTAAAATGACCGCATCCCTGTTGCGCAGAGCAATGGACACTACCCGCTTATTGGTCTTGGGATCACGGTAATTGTACAAGTCAGAAATGATCTGCTGTTCCAGTTCATATTGGTCCTCTGGTTCCACGATGCCGTGGATATTTCTGCCCTTGAGATTGAGATAAATATGATCGCCGCGGATAGCGACTGCCCGCGTTTTGCTCCAATCGACCTGCTCAAGCTCATTGCCGTCAGCATCTTTTTCCAGCACCGTATAGCCTAATTCCCGCATGATCGGCACATTCAAGCCATTCATCTCGCCAAGCAGCACGCCATGGTGCTCAGTGGTAATGAGGCCATGGTCAGAGGTGATGATCATCGTCCAGCCTTGATCCAGGTAAGGCAGAAATCTGCCGAGATAGCGGTCGGTCTGTTCATAGATCATCTCAAAGAAATATTGATACGCCTCCGCGTCATTGCCCCACTCCTCTTGATATTTGGCAAAATGCCAGAACTGATGTCCCATGGAATCGACATTATGGATATGTGAAAAAATAATGTCATAGCGTTCCTCCTGCATGAAATGGGTCAGGCAGTCAGCCTGCCAATTGCAGTAGGGGTCCCAAGATGGGATCAACACATTTTGGACGATATTGGGATTGACGCCGTTGATGCGGAAAGCGATAGGCGGATAGCCAAATTTTTCAGTGACCTCTGTCCAGAGCGATTTGGGATGGAAGAAGTCATCACGGGTAGTATCCATTGCCATGTTGAGCGCCATAGATAATTTGCTGCCATCAGGACTTAAGCTCAAAATTTGGTAATGCCGTACGCATTGATGTACCTGACCCTCGCTGTCTTTGACCTCATCGAGCACATTATAGACTGGGGTGCCATTCGTAATGACCGCGTAAGGGGCCGCTGCTTTTTTGGACCGATACATCTGAACGGTGTCATAAACGCCGTCAGCATTTTTTACGATCAGTCCTGGGCGGCGCTCTGTGCCCTTGCCGACGAAGATATAAAATTCCTTGGCGCCCTCCGGCGCACTGATCCAGCCGTGAGCAGGTTTGATCGGTGAAAAGACGCTGTCTGCTGTTAATTTCGCGATATTATAGACCTCTAAGTCCGTCTCATCCATGAGGTAATTCTTGATGCCTTTGCCCAATGTTTTGTAGCCGCTGTAAATATTATCCTTGACCACATCGTCCACCACTGGATCGCCTGCCGCCAATAATTCATCAACATTTTCAATAACGCAGCCCGTACCAGCAGAGACCTCCGCCTTATCCGGCACAAAACTCAGTTCCGCGATGCTTTCTGAAGCTGACACCAGTTTCAGGGTATCCACATTGGCTACACCCAAATTGATCAAGGTTGGCTGCGTTCCCTCTACCACGTGCAGATTAGGGCTGTCCGAGGTTGGCGGCCAACTGGAACCAGGCCAATGCCAGACCAGCGTTTTTTTGCCCGCATCCTCTGCAAAAACATTCCACAAAGGCTCAGCCTTGCAGCGACGCGAATCCAGATTGTAGACCATTTCATCCAGATTCTCAGGATGCTGGCCAAAGAAGCAGGTGATGCCGTGCGTACCAGGATATGCTCCTGTTGCCAGCGTCGTCCACAACGGCGGCGTTACGGTCGGCATAGCCCCTAAAAGCACGAGGTCTTCCCGGCAGGCGCCCCTTTCAATGAATTGTTGGAGATTGGGCATTTTGCCTTGATCCAAAAATTTCTTTGCTAAGCTTGGTTCAAAACCATCCACCCCGATAACCAAAAATTTGTCGGTCAATGCTTTTCTATCCATGATGATTGCCTCCTCAAAAATAAATTGCTCCAATTGTCTGTGGGCTTGCTGCCCTGCTTTGTTTCTACCCTTATTATAAATCTTACTTATTTTTTGTGTAGATATTGCTTTTTTGTTGTCTATACACTTTGCTACATCAAATCGGCGTAACAAAAAGTAAGAAATTCTGTATTTTCTTTTAGGCGGCCATCACCTATAATGGCATTATAAATATCATCCACTAAGCACTTTATTGCCTGACGGGATGCTGTTCATGCTTATTTCTGTATTTTATAAGGACTCTCTTACAGCTCAATGGATCGTTTCAGGAAATGGAGATGAGCTTTATGCACGTAGATCATTTGCGTTATTTGTTAGGCGCAGCCTCAGCAGGTTCGATCAATAAAGCCAGTCGGCGTTTTCACATGAATCAGCAGCACTTGAGCAAAATCATCCTTGCCTTGGAAAAAGACTTAGGCACCCCTATTTTTTACCGGAACAATAAAGGCATTACACCAACGCCGCAGGGCGAGGCTATTCTGCAATGGGCAGAAGATGTCGTCTCCAGCTATGATGCTCTGAAACATGATATTGACCTCGAAAACCACCAAACGCATCAGAATATTGCCGGTCAGCTCTTTGTATCCAGCATATCGACCATTTACGGCCAAAAATATAATCAGCTGATCAAGCAGTTTACCGATGAATACCCCCAGATGAATATTGCTATGGAAGAAAACTCCACCCGCGAGATCATCCGCAAAGTGAAAAATGACGAGACAGATATCGGCATTATTTTGATCATCAATGGTATTGAAAAGCGCAGTGATCTCGTGGATGCATCTCTGCAATTTATTCCCTGCTATAAAAGTAAAGCTGTATTATATGTATCGCCCAAGCACCGCTTAGCCCAGACCCGCCGTAAAATCGCCATGAATGAGCTGTTGGATGAAGAATTCATCATCTATAAGCCCTATGCAGATTCTGAAACGATCGCTTCTAAGACATTAGCTCACTTCGGCGATTATCATGTCAAATACACGATCAGCAATCTCAGCACTTTTCATGATATTTTAGACGAAGGTCACTATGTCCATCTTGGCTCCTCCAAAGCCAGCCACAAGCCGCTCAAGGAGATGTCCATGATCGCCATCAACGAAAAAATTTCTCACGAGGTCGGCCTCTTGGTCAAAAAAAGCCGGCTTAACGATCCACCAGTGCAGGCCTTTATTACGCTCTATCAGCAAATTTTTACAGACTAAAAGAGAGTGGCGTATGAACGTTTTATCATCGTTCATACGCCACTCTCTTTTGTTTATTTCTCCGCCAATATTTGATAGACAGGTGCTCCTTCGCATTGGGCAGGCATGCGCATGCCGCAGAGCATAGCGACGGTGGGTGCTACGTCGACCTCTCGGATCACCCGTTTGGTCTTATAGCCTGCTTTGATCCCTTGGCCGGCGGCGATGAATACCGGGGAAACGGAGGTGTTTTTGTAGCCGCGCGCTGTGGGCAGGGAATCGCCGTGCACGCGATTGAAGCCTTCTGCCAGCATGTAGATGATATCACCGCACTGCTCGCCGCTCATCCCGATGATGGAAGCTTCGCGATTTCTCAGCGCTATGGCGATCACCCGACGGCCGGTCTTGGGGTCGCGATAATTGTAAAGGTCGTTGATGATCTTTTCTTCCAAACGATAGCGGTCGGCTGGCTCGACGATGCCTGTGGCCTGCCGTCCTTTCAGATTGAGCCAGATATGACCGGCTCGTGTTGCCACTGCTGTTGTTTTTGACCAATCGATGGCCCGCAGCTCATTGCCCTGCTCGTCTTTTAAAAGCTCCGTATAGCCTAATTCCTGCATGACGCGGATATTGACGCCGTAGGCATCGCCGATAAGGGGCGGCTCGTCCTCTAAGACCGTCATCAATCCATGATCCGAGACGATCAAGACTGTCCAGCCTTCATCCAAAAGATGGAGGAAACTGCCCAGATATTCATCTGTCTGCCGATAGACTTCCTGCATAAAGGATCGATACAGCTGTTCATCATTGCCGATCTTGGGCCGATGTTTGCCCAGATGCCAGAAGAAATGGCCGCAGGCGTCTACGTTGTGGATATGGCTGAAGATCATGTCATACTGCTGCTTTTGGATCAAATAATTGAGCGCTCTTGCCTGCCACTGGGTATACATTTCCCAGCAGGGCAGCATGAATTTTTCAACGATCTGCGGATCTCTGCCGCCGCCGGCTGCCACAGGCGGCAGATAGCCGGCATGTTCAATGACCTCATGGTAAAGGCTCTTGGGATGCCAGACTTGATCATAAGCGATATCCATGGCCACGCCTGTCCAAATATTGACCCGACTGCCGTCCGGCGCGATCTCAAAGGCTCTGTAGTGGCGATTGGCTTTGATAGTCTCCCCATCGGCTGTCTTGATCTCATCGACCACATTGAAAACCACTGCATCCATGGTCAGTTCGACTAGCGGCTGCTGATCGGACTTGCTGGTATAGATCGCGACTTTATCATAGATGCCCTGCTCATTGCAGAGGATCAGGCAGGGCCGTCTGACCAGCCCGTTAGACAGCAGCAGGGTGAATTCTTTGGCCTTATTCGTCTCGATCGACCAGCCTTTGGCCGCGGTGATCGGTGCATTGACCAGATCAACGGCCATCGCTTCCAAGGCCAGCTCGCCTTCTTCTGAGGAGAGCATGATATTGACCACCGGTTTATTGCCCACTGAGGCATCGGCAATATCCAGTTCGTCCTCTGCCACGTCCAGATCGGTGATGATGCAGCCTGCGCCGGTCGATTCTGTCTGTGCTTTGGGTTTGTAGCGCAGCTCACTGAAACTTTCGTCGGCAATGATATTTTTTTCCCAATCAACGATCGCACAGCCATATTGGATGATCGGCGGACTGGTGCCGTCGACGACATGCAGATATTCACTGTCCGAGCTTGGCGGCCAGGAACTGCCTGGCCAATGCCAGACCAGCGTTTGTTTTTCGGCCTCAGCAAAAACGTTCCACAGCTGCTCTGCCTGACATTTGCGCGAATCAAAGGCGTACACCATAGTGTCGAGATGTTCCAGATCCTGATTCCAAAAGTCGGTGATGCCGTGGGTGCCTGGATAAGCACCGGTAGCCAGCGTCGTCCACATCGGCGGCGTCACGGTGGGCATGGCGCCCAGCATAGACAGATCTTCTCGACAGGCGCCCCGTTGGATATACTGCTTGATATGGGGCAGTTTTCCTTCACTGAGATACTGTGCTGTCAGGGCTGGGTCCAAACCATCGACACCCAATATCAGCACTTTTTCACTTAAGCTCTTGTTTTTCATTACTGTCACCTCATCTTTAAAGATTTAAAAAGCCAATGATCCGCCAGAAGGGGATCAAGATAACGAATATAAACACGCCGTTGATCAATAATTTGACAAACATGGCCTTGGCAAAATCCTTGAGATAGACTAAGCCAAAGGAAAAATAGATCAGATACAAAGCGATCTCATAAGGCATGACCAATTGATCCAAGGCGTGCAGCATGACCAGATACATGGCGTGGGGATTGATGCCCAGATCCAGCGATATCTGCGCCAGCGGCACAGTGAAGGTCGCAATGATCGCCAGCGGCGTCAGCAAAAAATTGAGCAGCACGCACAGCAGCCAGACGAACATCAACACAAAGTTGACGCTTTTTCCCACCAAGATCGGCATGGCCATGGCGGAGACGATCTGACCGATCCCCAAAGAACCAGCCACTGCACCGATGCCCATACAGGACGCCACAAAAATGATAAAGCCAAAGTTCAGATTTTTGATATCGTCTGCATGACCAACATTGATCCCTGGCACAAAGAGCAGGATCGGCACAAAAACGAATATCCAGCCCGGCTGGATGCCGTGGTATTTGATGGTCAGCAGCAGCAAAAAAAGCACCAGACAGACGCCTAAACTTTTCTTTTCGTCTCTGCCCATCGGCCCTAACTGGTCGTAAGCCTCTTGGAAATAAGCCTTGCCGCTGATAGGGACCGTGGGCTTGAACATTTTGGTATAGGCAAATACCGTCAAAAACATAAAGAGGATAGACACGCCGTTTTTCATGAAAAATTCGATCCAGCCCATACTCAGCGGTCCGGTGATCTCTGTACCGGTGGTCATGATCATCACGTAGTTGCCGCTGAACAAAAACAACGTTGGCAAAATGGCCCCTAAGGCGGCTGTCAGCATGATCCCTGCTGCTTCCTTGCCTTTGCCGATGCCAAGGGCCGCGCAGATGCCGTATGATAACGCCGCCATTGGAATGACCGCCTGCGCTGGGATGATGATATTGAGCAGCGTCCCAGCAATAGCCAGTCCGTACAGGATGCCATTGTAAGAAGCCCCCATCAAAATGATACATTTATAGGCGATTCGTTTCAATAAACCTACCCGCTCCAAAACCGCTGCCAAGATCAGGCCGCCCACATACATCCAGGGCACATTGGCCGTCCAGGAACTGAGCGCGATATTAGCAGGTGCGATCTGAAAAACGATATACAAAACCGGCAGCAGGATAGCCATGGTCGTTTGATTCATATTTTCAAAGGCAAATACCAAGATCGCCAGCAGCGTGATCGCTAAAAACAATTTGATCTGCGTGGTCAAGACAGCGCCGCCAGGCAGCAGCAAAATACATAAAGGCAAACCCAACGTAAAGCACCAGCTGATGATATATTTCCAATTATAACGTTTAACAGCCTCCATCATATTTACCTCCCCATCTGCTTTTTTCACCAAAAGCCCGCCAAAGCTTTCGGTGGGCCTCCGCTTTTGGCGCCCTTCACCTAACAAGCAGCGCTCAATTTGGCGTTACTGAACGCTGCCCGTTATGCTCTGCCCATAATATAGCATATTGCTAATCATAAATATAACAATTGATAATAATGCTTGCTGACATCTACAAATGCCATTTGTAGCAGACAAAAAAAGAACGCCCTGAGAGCGTTCTTTTTCAAAACTTCGCCTGGATGATCCGATCGACAAATTTCTGTTCGGAATGATCTAATGGATACCCTTGACGTATCAACAGCAGATTATAAATATCCACCCGCGGTCTGATGGGTACCATGACGATGTCATCATTATCGCGGATAAAAGCCCCTGCGGCCTGTTCTGCCAGCGGCACCAATGCTACATTGTCCTGGAGATTGGCTATGCCGATCTCCATACTGTTGGATTTCAAGATGGCTTTGGGCTGACCAAACTGCAAAAAGAATTCCAGCAGCCAATCCTCTTTGACGTGGTCGTTTTTGTAAAACAAGAGCTTATATTGCAGCAGCCGCTTCACGGATATGGATTTCTGCGATCCGATCGCTGACTTGCGGTTGGCTAAAACGATCAAGCGGTCGCTGCTGAGGACATGTTTTACGATCCGCTTTTGGGTGATGCAGTCAGTGCGCAGATAGTTTTCACTGATATTGATCAGTCCCAAATTTTCCTCTCCGTCGCAGATCTTTTGCAAAATATCCAGCGAGGCGCCCTCATACATCTCCACGGCGATCCCAGGATATTGATCACAAAATTGGCTGACTAACGCTGGAAAATGTGTCCTGGCAAAATAGGGCGAGATATTGATGCGGACACTGCCATTGGGCTGGTCAGCATCAATATTTTGTACAGCACGCTGCTGGGCATACTGCACGATCCTATCTGCCTTGTCCAGCAGTTCTCGGCCTAGAGAAGCCACATATTCCCCATCTTCTGTGAGCGCCACGCCCTTGGAGGAACGGATGACGAGCGTCAGCTGCAATTCGTCCTCCAGCCGTTTGATCGCACTGCTCAGATTTTGCTGGGTCACATGCAGCTCTTTAGCAGCAGCATTCATTGATCGATACCGATCAAGTTCCACCAAATACAGTAGTTGTTCTAATCTCATTGCCTCACCTGCTCGATCCCGTTGTTTATTCAGCATGTGTATATGTCTTATCGTACCATACCTATCGTACAGAATAAACACTGTTTCCGCTGCATTTTGCTCAGCAGGCTTGGTATATTTTAGGTCGTCTGCACATCTCTTTTTTGCAGCCAGAGGGTGCCGAAGGCGAGGGCCAAAAAGAGCCAGATAATGGTCGTGGCGGTAAAAAGCAGCGGGGAGCAGTCCATGGGGGCGCTGGGGTGATTGGCACACATGCCGAGCATGAGGAGCGAAAAAGGCCAATAGCCGCCGACACCTTGGACGATGATGGCCAGGCCGCTGAGGCCGCCGATGAGACCTAAGCCCACGGGAACGGCGAAGGAGCGGATGACCAGAGCGCAGCAAAGCAGGATCGCGCCCTGTACGGTGAGAGCGCACCAGCCGCGGGCGAGCCATAGGAATAGTTCCAGCGGGATGGGTGCGGTCAGGCCGATCAATTTGCCAGAGAGGATGAAGAGCAGGCCAATCACCAGCTGGGTGACGAGAGAAAGCAGCGAGACCACGGCCAGCTTGCTGGCAAAAATAGCCCAGCAGGGCACGGGCATGGTGCGCACCATGTTCCAATTGCGGTCCATATGCTCCAAGCGGCAGAGGTAGGCGCAGTACACGCCGGTCAGCGCCGGAGCAAAAAGCAAACAGTAAAACAGCGCGTGCTGCGTCCACAGCGAATACCATTGATCCTGGAGGATGCTCAGATTTCCCAGGTAATTGAACGTGCCCATGACGGCTGAGAGGAGCGGCAGCACCGCTACAGCCAGCCAGATCAGAGAGCCGTGCAGCTTGCGCACTTCTGCGCGTAAACAGCGTCCAAACATGATCATACCTCCTTTTTGACGAATGCACGCCGCCCGATGAGATACAGCGCGGCAAAGACCAGCGCCAAAAAGATGAAGCTCTCCCAAGCATAGGGCACAAAATAATAGTCGACGATCCGCGTCTCTCTGTCCCAATCCATGGCCGTGCTGGAGAGCACACCATAATACGCCCAGAGGATCGTCTTTTGCAGGGCAGTGGGAAAAAACAGGGCGAACAATCCTGCAAAAGCACCGATCAGTCCCACGATCATGCCCACCAGTTGATTGGCGATCAAGAGCGCCAGAATAAACTGCATGAGCAAGATCGTCAGCGTGACCAGCACCGTAGAGAGCGCGTAAAGAGCGACCTGATCCCAGGGGATAGGCCCTGCAAAGCCGCGCAGCACACCAAAGACCAGCATGAGTATTATTTGCAGCACGATCATCAGCAGGATGTACAAAGCCGCGCAGATAAATTTGGCGTCATAAAGCGTTTCCGTGCGCTGCAGCGTTTCCAACAGCTTGAAGGTCTGCCCCTTATGCTCCACGTCGATCAGCCGGGAGGCGGTCACAGCAGCCAAGATCGGCATCATCATGGCGTTGAGCAGCGGAAAGGTATAGAGGATACCCGCCCAACCCTGAGAGAGTTCCGCAGGCTGCATATTTTTGAAATTGAAAAATCCCCAGGCCAGCTGCGCGGCCAGGATAAGGAGCGGCGCCAGCCACAGCCTGCGGCGGCGGCCCTTGAGCCATTCCATGCGGAGAGCGCTCATATTCATAAGCTGGCCGCCCCCTCTGTCAGCTCGAGGAAGATATCCTCCAGGCTCGTCTGCTGCTCTTCCAGGCGAATGATGCCTGCACCAGCGGCACACAGCGCCTGAGTGCAGCCCGCGGCCAGCGTATCTGCCAGAGGCGGCAGCAACAGCTCATCGCCTTTAAGCTCGCAGCGCACGCCCTCCCGCTGCAATACGGCGCAGGCCAGAGCATTATTGGTCGTCCGCAGCACCAGATGAGAGCGGCTCTTGGTGTGCAGATGAGCCATGGTGTCCTGATAGACCAGCCGCCCGGAAGCGATGATGCCCACATGCGTAGCCATCTGGTCGATCTCAGAAAGCAGATGGCTGGAGACGATGATTGTCATGCCAAAGCGCGCCGGCAGCTGGCAGATCAGTTCGCGCATCTCTTGGATGCCAGCTGGGTCCAGACCGTTGGTCGGCTCGTCCAAGATGAGCAGCCGCGGCTTGGAAAGCAGAGCCATGGCCAAGCCCAGACGCTGCTTCATGCCTAGGGAGTAGTGCGACACTTTTTTGTCCTGCTGCTTTTCCAGCCGCACGATGCGCAGCACCTCTTGAATGTTTTTTTCCGCAGCGCCCCGCAGGGTCTGCACGATGCGCAGATTTTCTGCACCAGTCAAATGGCCGTAATAAGAGGGCGACTCGATCAAGGAACCGACCTGCTTTAGGATGGCCAGGCGATTTTTTTCGGCCATGGTCTGGCCGAAGACCGTGATCGTTCCCCGCGTGGGGCGAACCAATCCCAAAATCATCTTAAGCGTTGTGGATTTGCCCGCGCCATTGGGCCCAAGAAAGCCATAGACCGCGCCTTCTGGTACGGCCAGATCTAAGCCCTCCACCCGCATCACGTCGCCGTAGCGCTTAGAGAGGTCTGTCGTTTGTACCAATTCCGTCATGATGTATCCCGTCCTTTCTCCCTACAGCATAACTGCTCTGGCTTAAAGGGCGCTGACGTGTGCCTTACATTTTCCTTAATTCGGCGGCCAAGCCTTTGGCGAGCGGGTCTTTCCGTGCTAATATAGACAGGAGGTGATCAAAATGACGATCTATGATCTTAAAATACTTATTGTTGATGATGAAGCGGCCCTCAGGCTGCTCTTGTATGATATCGTGACTGCGGCGGGCTTCCGAGAAG
>CABVBB010000028.1 GCA_902496505.1 uncultured Peptococcaceae bacterium | reverse complement strand
CTCCTGAGCGGCGAGCAGCTCAGTGACGACGCTTTTCGCCAGGCAGCCGATGAACAGCTGGTCGCATCTCTGGGCCGCGAAGAAAAATTGCGCAAACGCCCTGCTGCCCTCGGTTTCTTAGAAGGCGGCGGCACGGGTCTCCTGCTTGCTTCTCTCTGGCAGCCCGATTCGCTGCGGCGCAACATCACCATTGCCATTGCCCTCACCATGATCCTCGTGGGCTGGTTTTGGCACGCTGCTTGGGAAAAACGCCTGCTGGCAGACGTAAAGAAGCCCCTAGAGGAATAGAAAGCGCTGTCTTCCAAAGCTGACATTCCAGAAAAAACAGTCCTCTTAACCAGCAAACAAGGGGAAAACGCCAAAAACGACGGACTATCGGCTTATCGCCGATAGTCCGTCGTTTGCCTGGAGCGAGCTAGAGCCCTCTCCAAAGGATCGTCAAAAGGTGTACGGCTAAGGCCGTGCCTCGCTGCCTTAGCGGTTTGCTAGTTTTGCGTTATAGGCCGATAGTTCCTCACTTAAAGGGAAAAAATCCAAAAAGTCCCTGACCAGATCTTCTTGCTTACTAAAAAACAAGACCAATGAACTATCCCAAGGAACGATCTCGATCGCTGCCAAAGGGTGCTGCATGGACAGAGGATTTTCCCAAAACCCGCTATATCCATCCGCATAGGGCCGCGGATACTTTAGGACTTCTGACAAAGCAATGCTTTTGTCAAAACCAGATAAAACAGCCCAGACCCATTGCCCATCATCCTCAGCAACGATTTGGCTCAATTCTTCTCCTGTCAGCCAGCAATGATCCTTACCCTTACAGCATTCCTCTATCTTTTGGGGGACACCGTCCAGCGCAGTGATCAGCCAATTGTAATCCTTCTGCTTATTTTTTATAGCCTCAAAAACTTTACACAGTCGTGTATACCACTGCTCACTTTTTTCATCGATCGCTCCATATACCATATCCCTATCTCCCTCCAAACTGATGCTGATCCTGCTTACGCCTTGACTGCCTAAGGCACCCAAAGCACTTCCCGATCTCTCCTGTCGTCTCATCTATTTTATCACCATTGCAAGCATCTGAGAACAGAGCGCCCAACACACGGTCTAGCCAAAACGCACTAGGCTGCGTGCTGGGCGTTTTTTGATACGCTCACCAAAATTTCTTGTACTTGAAAAACAGCATGCTCCCCACGGCGATAGCGAGGCTCACGCCGATCACTGCCGGATACGCCCAAGGCCAGTGCAGCTCAGGCATGTAGGTGAAGTTCATCCCGTACCAGCCGGCGATCAGCGACAGCGGCAGGAAGATCGACGTCACCACGGTCAAGAGTTTCATGATCTCGTTTTGCCGGATGCCGATCTGTGCCTGGTAGACCTCGCGGATCTGCATGGCGTATTCTCTGAGCATCAGCGCTTCCTCCCGCAGGCGGCTGACCCGCTCGCCGAATATTTTCAGCCGCCGCTCCTCATCATCTGTAAAATAGTCCTCTGTGTCCTCCTGCAATTTCTCCGCCATGTCCGCCAGCTGCAAATAATAATTGGAAAAGGCCGAGACTTCCTTACGAAAGGCGATCAACTGCTGATCGATATTTTTAAACGACGCATCCTCCAAAATTTCCCGCTCGATGCGTGCCGCCTTGTCCTCCAAAGACGTCAAAAATTCCAGATCGTTTTTGATCAGCCCCTCCAAAAGATCGCAGAACACCCGCCCCGCTGTCCACGGCGTTTTGCTCGTCACCTGATGCAGACGCTCCGCCGTCTGCTGGCAGTAACTATGCTCGTCGATCAGCAAAAGATTGCCCTGCCACATGGCGAAAACGAATGCCGCCTTTTGCTTCTGACTGGTCTGATGCGGCCGAAAGATCGTCCCTGTCAGCCGACCTTCCTCGATGTCTGCCTTGCAGTAACGGATATGCTTCATATCCGGCAATTTGAAACCCGCCAGCTGCTCCGGCGAAAGCAGCGCACTAAATTCCTCCGCTGTCAAAATGATCAGCATATCCCGCCAAGGCACCGCCAGACTCTGTCCGACTGTCTGTAATTCACTCCCTAATGTGTAAAACATCCCGCTTCCCCCGTCCACCTATCGTTAGCCCTATTATAACACAAAACCAGCCGCTTCAATCGCCTTTAAAAAACACTGTCGATAAATCAGCTTCCTTGACTTGCTCCAAACAGCCGCAAAAAAGCGTTTGGGATCAAATGCCCAAACGCTTTTCTTTTGCGGCGATCGTTCAAAGTATCCCCAGCAGCTTCCAAAAGGGGATAAAGACGAGGCCAAAAAAGATATAGAAACACAAAACCTTGAGGGACTGATATTTGATAAAGTGAGACATCTTCATCGTTCCAAAGGAGAAGAAAATGAGGTAGATAACGTATTCATAGGGCAAGAAGACCATATCCGTAGAGTACATCATGGTATACATCGCGGCCTTGCCGGAAATCCCCAAATTGAGTGCGATGTCTAAAACTGGTCCGGGCAGGATCGCCAGCATAGCAAAAGGCGTCAGCAGGAAATTGGCCGCCAGTCCTAAGGTGAGGATGCCATAAAGTGCTACAGGCAAACTGACAGAGGACATGACCGTGGTTACAAATTGGATAACATTTTGCATGATGCCCAAAGTTTGACCCACTAAACCGATGGTCAAGCAGCTGGCAATAAAGAGCAGCGTGCTAAAAGGGATCGTTTTGACATGCTGAGGCTGAGCGACGTTAATGCCAGGCAAAAAGAGCAAGCACGGAAAAAAGATGAAGCCATACATCATTTCTAAACCATGCAGCGGCTGTAAGAATATATAAAGCATGAGCATCAGCGTGACTACGATCGTTTTCTTTTCTTTTGCTGACACTTTACCCAGCTTTTGATACTCCTCATCGAAAAAGGCTTTGCTGCTCAAACTGCCAGCTGTGCCAGATTTTTTGTTGAAAAATAACATACCGCCGAGAAATAAAATACTGAACAGCAGCACTGGTATAGAGGAAAGGACGACTTCCTGAAAGGGCATATAAAAGTCCGGCACAACTGTGCGGGCGCTGGCGTGGATCAAACCAATGACAATAGGATTGTACACACACAGTTTCAGGGTACCGCCGCCAAGCATCCCTGCCATAATAACGATGCTGGCTTCTTTGGTACGCGACACCTTCAGCGCTTTACAAATGCCATAGGTCAACGTCGCCACCACCACATAGCCATTGCCAAAGGTGATCACTGATATGATGCAGCTGGCAATGAATAATCCCCAGACACTGCCTGTAAAAGTGCCGCCGCATTTGCGTATGACCCAATAAGCGATGCGGTTCAACAGTCCGATCTCCTCCAAAATGTTGGCGAAAAGCATGGCGCCAGCCACATTAAAAACAATAAAATTGGTCCAGGAAGAGTAAGCCGTCGTGGCATCACAAACACCAGAAAAGATGTAAAGAATAGGCAAAAGGACTGAGGGCACATAAAGATCAACAATTTCAAAAGCTGAGCACAAAAGCGCCCAAACCGTGATCGCTAAAAAATACTTCGTTGGCTGGGTGTAAACCGGACCAACTGGCAAGCAGAGCAATAAGATCGGAACACCGAAAGTAATGCCCCATTTGACCAAAACAGAACGATTGGTGCTAACGGATACTGATGCGGACATAAGCGAAACCTCCTTTATCCAGACGGCCGGCATCAAGCCGGCCGCTTCTGGCATGCATATTCATCAGCAGATATCGAGGATCTGGTAAATGGGGGCACCCTCGCATTCTCTGGGCATCCTCACGCCGCCCAAAACAGCCAGCGTGGGAGCGACATCTACTTGGCGAATGATGCGTTTGGTGGTGAAGCCTTTTTTGATCCCCTTGCCGGCAGCAATGAAGATAGGCGAAACTGACGTGTCACCGTAGCCCCAGGTCGTGGAAAGACTGTCCGCATGATCATAATTGTAACCTTCAGCCAAGAAATAAATGATATCACCTGACCGTTCGCCGCCTAGTCCCAAAAGCACTGCATCCTTGTTGCGCAGCGCCAAAGCAATGACCCGCTTGCCGGTCGTTTTATCACGATAGCCATAGAGGTCTGTCATGATCTGTTCCTCTAGTTCATACTGATCCTCTGGCTCAACAATACCGTGCGGATCGCGCCCCTTGAGATTGATGGTGATATGGGTAGCACGAGTCGCCACCGCACGCGTTTTGCTCCAGTCGATCTCCGCAAGCTCCTGACCATTTTCATCCCGTTTGAGCACTGTATAGCCCAATTCACCCATAACACGGACATTGCAGCCCATACAGTCACCGATCATTGGTGGAGAATTGAGCGGGCAGACCTGCCCGTGGTCGCTGATAATGAAGATCGTCCAGCCCTCGTCGAGAAAATGGGCAAAGGTGCCCAGATAACGGTCTGTCTGCTTGTAAACGTCCTCCATAAACTGAAAATACGTTTCTTCAGGCAATTTGGTATCATATTTTTTCTTCATATGGCGGATAAACGTATGTTCCTCTAAGTCCACATTGTGGAAGTGCGAGAAGACCACATCATACTGCTCTTGAGCAATGAGCAAATGCAGAGCCTGACTCTGCCAATGAGAAGATTCTTCCCAGCTGGCCAGCATACACTTGGTCGTCAAGGCAGGGTCTGGCACACAGACCAAAGAAGTCGGCGGTATAGGTCCTAAAGCTTGGGTCACATCATCAAACAAATGCTGCGGCGACCAGGCTGTGCGTTCAGCAATATTCATTGAAGCCGATACCCATATGCGTACCATGCTGCCATCTGGTTCTACTTCCAGCACACGCATACTGCGGTTGCAAGTGATCGGTTTGCCCGCTTTGTCTACTCCATCGTCAAGAATATTCTTGGTGAAAACATCATTGTCCAGGATGACCAGCGGCGCTTCAGATCTTTTGTTTTTATAAATTGCTACGCGGTCATAAATGCCTTTGTCGTTCACTAAAATCAGCGCTGGCCGCCGGACAAATCCTTGAGACAGCAGTATCGTGAATTCTTTGGCTCCTTGAGGTGCAGACAGCCAGCCGCTGGGTTCTTTGATAGGCGAAAAGGCGACATCTAATGGCGTCCCCCCGCTGGAATATTCCAGTCCATCATAACGCTCCATAATTATCGTGCGGACAGTGTGGGCAGTCGTACGGTCACTGCAGCCTGGACGTTCTTCCGTATCTTGGAGATCCAGATCCGTGATCACGCAGGGAACTTTAGCATCTTCAGCTACGTTGTGCTTGTAGACGACGTCCTTGGTTTTCGTGCTGGCCACGACCAGATATTCATTGTCAATTTGGCAGCTGCCCATGCCGACACTGCCCGGCGAAGTACCATCAACAACATGCAGATCGGGGCTGTCGCTTGATGGCGGCCAAGAAGAACCTGGCCAGTGCCAGACAAGCGTCTTGCGGCCAGCCTCGGCAAAGACATTCCACAGCTGCTCAGCTTGGCAGAGACGAGAATCCAGATTATACGTCATCGTATCCAATTCCTCGTGCTGGCCGTAAAAGCAGGTGATCCCGTGCGTCACAGGATACGTGCCGGTCGCCAGCGTCGTCCACATCGGCGGCGTCACTGTCGGCACTCCGCCCAAGAGCACTAGATCGCTTCTAGCTGAGCCTGCTTGAATAAATTTTTCTACATTCGGCATCTTCCCTTGACTGACGTATTTGCTGGTCAAACGAGGATCTAGACCATCCACACCCAATACCAAAATTTTTTGCGCCATTGCTTGACGTTCCATGATGAGTCCTCCTTATAGTTTCAAAAGATATGTTAATGCTTTCTATAAGTTGATCATAAGGATTTAAAGGCTCTTCGTCAAACAACTGCTGCGCAAGGTACAGACGATCCTCAACTGGCAGTTGCGACGCTATAACAAAAGAAAAGCGGTCTTGTGAAAGACTGACAGAATATTTTCCAGCAGTCTTTGGGCTGGAAGCGATGCCTCCCGTTTGATGATGAGGATATGATACCAGATTATCTTCTTGGCTAATGGCCGAGAAATGATCTGACCACCATAAGTATCTGCTCCTACTTGGTGTGAAAGCGCGGTGAGCAGTGCATAGTATTTTCCTGAAGCAATGTGCTGCATGGATAAACTGAGGTTACTGGTCTTCAGCGCTGGCGTCAAATCGACATGATACGGTTTCAGGGCATTCGCCACTAAGGGGGTACTGTTTTCTTCTGGCCAGTAGCAGACGAATGGCAGCATATTCAACTTAGCCAGAGCAATGGTTTTTTGAGCAGCCAAAGGTGACGACCTGCTCATAAAAAGCCGCAGCGGCAGCGCCTGCAAAAAATACACCTGATAGTCCGCGGCAAGTTTTGTCCTGGCCTCAGGCGTAATGAATTGCTGGTAAGTTGCTTCATCCATTCCCAGGCAAGCCATATCGTAAGGATCATGCTCTAAAATATCGTCTAGCGTTATGCCGTCCCAACCAGAAAGCCGAATGGAAACCCGGGGATTTTCCAATAAGAAGGTGTTCACCAAATTGGTCAATAGATCCGCTAATGACACTGCGACCGAAATACTGAAACTCCCCTGCAAAAGAGTCCTATCCGCAGGCACATCTTGGCAGATCGTTTTCAAAAGCACTGTCTTGTCCAATATCTCCGCGGCAACAGCAAAAACGCTCTCGCCAATAGGCGTCAGCGTCACTCCTTGCTTGGAGCGGCTGAACAACGTTGCACCGAGTTCCCGCTCCAACTGACTGATGGCCTTGCTGATATTCTGCGGTGAGATACTAAGCTCCTGAGCTGCTCCGCTCATCGTATGTTGTTTGGCAGTTTCCACAAAATATTCCAACTGTTCAAGGCGCATAAAGAGACCTCCTTTAAGAGCAAAACATGAGGAAAAACTCACAAAAGCAGCGATGCCAAAATGTCTGATCCATCATGATGATCTTCACTTTTTAAAAGTCATTCTTATTATACTGGTTAGAGCGCTCATTAAGCAAGCACGTCATGACACGCATCACGCTTCCTTTTCCTTGCACGCCCCCCTTGCTTACAGCACTAGATGCCTTGTCCGATCCTTATGCCATCTAAAAACATTCTTGACACGGCTTGACCGTTGTGCTAATATATGTTCAATCACAAAAAACACGATGACGGAGAAAGTAGCCGGGCAGCTCATCTGACAGAGAGCGTCTCACAGCTGGAAGAGATGCAGACAGAGGCCGGGGGAAAATGGCTCCACGAGTGGCGCACCGAGTGGTCTGGGCCATAAGGCTGCGACAGGATTGCCTGTTATAGCAAGCGAGTATAACTTTTTTATAAAGCGTACTCCTAGAGTTCTGTGCCGCGAGGGACAGATAAATTGAAGTGGTAACACGAGCCTACGCCCGTCTTCTGTAAAGAAGATGGGCTTTTTTTATGAATATCCGGCCGTTCTGGCGCAAAAGCCCTTATTTTTGTCAAGACTTGACTTTTTATCCCTTTTGTGCATGTCTCGGCCAGGAAAGGAGATCATGATGACAGACAAACCTATCATAGAGATCCAGCATCTGTCCAAAAGCTTCTCTGTCAAAGGCAGCACCTTCGACGCGCTGGAGGATATCAATCTGGACATCTACCCCGGTGAGATCTTTGGTATCATCGGTTTGAGCGGCGCCGGCAAAAGTACGCTGGTCCGCTGCATCAATTATTTGGAGCGTCCTACTGACGGCAAAGTGATTTTCGACGGCCGCGACCTCTCTACTCTGAGCAATAAAGAACTCTGCACCGCCCGGCAGTCTATGGGCATGATCTTTCAGCAGTTCAATCTGCTCATGCAGCGCACAGCGCTCAAAAACATCTGCTTCCCCTTAGAGATCGCCGGCGTGCCTAAGGCTGAGGCCGAGAAGCGGGCCAAGGAACTTTTGGAACTGGTCGGTCTTTCCGACAAGGCCAATGCCTATCCCTCCCAGCTTTCCGGCGGTCAGAAGCAGCGTATCGCTATCGCCCGCGCTCTGGCCACTAATCCCAAAGTCATGCTCTGCGACGAAGCCACCAGCGCGCTGGACCCCACCACTACTCGCTCCATCCTCACGCTGCTCAAAGACATCAACAAGCGTTTGGGCGTCACGGTGGTCATCATCACCCACGAAATGAGCGTCATCGAAGAGATCTGCCAACGTGTGGCCATCATCGCTGATCACCAGATCGCTGAGATTGGCACGGTGGAAGATATTTTCGTCCGGCCGCAGACTGCTGCCACCAAGAAGCTCGTCTATCCTGAGGGCCGCAAGACCCAGAGCTTTGGCAGCAAGTACTGCCGCATCGTCTTTGACGGCACCACGCCCTTTGAGCCTATCATTTCCAATATGGTTTTGGATCTCAAAGAACCAGTCAATATCATCTTTGCCGATACCAAGAATATCGACGGCAAGGCCCTGGGCCAAACGGTCATCCAGCTGCCTAAGGACGCGCAGGCCGCAGCTAAGATCATCTCCTATCTGCGCAACAAAAACCTGACGGTAGAGGAGGTGGAGCAGCATGAGCAGTGAGATCATTACCCAACTGATGCTCACCGGTACCTTTGAGACCTTTCAAATGGTCATTATCTCCAGCATCATCGCTTATGTTTTAGGCCTGCCCCTGGGACTTTTCCTGGTGGTCTCGTCCAAGGACGGCATCCACCCCATGCCCACGCTCAATCTCATCATCGGTACACTGGTCAATATCCTACGCTCCGTGCCTTTCCTGATCCTGGCCATCATGATCGCCCCCATGACCCGTGCGATCGTGGGCAAAGCTTATGGCACCAATGCTATGATCGTGGCCTTGACGATCGCTGCCTTCCCCTACATCGCCCGCTTGGTCGAGCAGTCTATCCAGGAAGTCGACCGCGGCGTCATCGAAGCGGCGCAGTCTATGGGCGCATCTAATTTCCAAATCCTTTACAAGGTGCTTCTGCCGGAAGCTAAGCCTTCGCTTTTGATCGGCGCAGCCATCGCCGTCACCACCATCCTCGGCTATTCCGCTATGGGCGGCTTCATCGGCGCCGGCGGCTTAGGCGCTCACGCCATCAACTACGGCTACTACCGCAACAACCGCACCATCATGTGGATCGCCGTCATTTTGATCATGGTTATACTCCAGATCCTGCAGGAGTTCGGCCTCTGGCTGGCTCGCAGGACGGATAAAAGATTATAACAAACACCATTATTTTGGAGGAGAAAAAAATGAACAAGAAAACCAAAAAAGCAGCATCCTTATTGTTACTGGCCGGCTTGACCGCATCCTTCGTCGTCGGCTGCGGCAACGGCAGTGACAAACAAGCTCAGCAGACCCCTGCCAACGATCAGAAGCAGGAAGAAAAGAAAGACTTGGAGAAGATCACCGTCGGTGCTTCCCCCTCTCCCCATGCTGAGATCCTGGAAGTGGCCAAAGCCGCTTTGGCTGAAAAAGGCTATGATCTGGAGATCGTCACCTTCACCGATTATGTCCAGCCCAACATGAGCTTAGAAGACGGTTCCCTGGATGCCAACTACTTCCAGCATGAGCCTTACCTGCTGCAGTTCAACGAAGAAAACAACACCCACCTGGTCTCCGCTGGCGCTATCCACTACGAGCCAATGGGCATCTTCCCCAGCAAAACCAAAACCATCGAAGAATTAGCTGACGGCGCTACCATCGCTGTGCCTAACGACACCACCAATGAAGCCCGCGCTCTCCTGCTCTTAGAAAAAGCCGGCCTGATCAAAGTTGACCCAGAAGCTGGCCTCACCGCTACCAAATACGATATCACCGAAAACCCCAAGAACTTGGTGATCGAAGAGATCGAAGCTGCTCAGCTGCCTACCGTTCTGCCCGACTTCGATATGGCTGTCATCAACGGCAACTACGCTATCCCAGCCAAATTAAGCGTTGCTAATGATGCTCTCATCACTGAAGACAAAGAATCCGAAGCCGCTCAGACCTATGGCAACATCGTTGCTGTTAAAGAAGGTCAGGAAGACAGTGAGAAAACCAAAGCTTTGATCGAAGCCTTGAAGAGCGACGCTGTCAAAACCTACATCAACGACACCTACGACGGCGCTGTTGTTCCTATTTTTTAATAGCACATCCTTTGAAAAAGCCCTTGCCGATCGACCGGCAAGGGCTTTTTATTTTACCCATTGTGCATTATAGTTCCTTTCGGTATAATAATAATCAACAGACTACTCGCTTCATTGAGAAGGAGGCCATTTTATTGCGTACAGAGCAGCTTTATGATCTGATGGTCATTCATCGTTACGGCTCGCTGAATGCTGCCAGTCAGGAACTCAACATCACCCCGCAAGCTTTAGGCCAAGCCATCAAGTCCTTGGAGGATGAGCTTGGACTGCAGCTTTTGATCCGCCACCGCCATGGCGTCCTTTTTACGGACGCTGCTCTGGAACTGATGCAGGCCGGACAGCTTTTCTTGGATAATGTCGGACAGATCCTGGCCAAATTTCAGCCGCAGACTGCCCAGCCCAAGACACTGAATATTTCTACCTTCGAAGGGATGATCAACGACTTCCTGCCGGATATCATCAGTGCTTTCTATACGACTAATCCTGACATCAAGCTGCGCATCACTTCTGCCCGAACCGTCGAAATGCCTCAATCGGTCTCCAATGGGCAGGTCGAATTTGCCCTGTACTGCAGCACCTCGATCAATGGCATCAGCACCTTCTCGCTGCCGCCTGATCTGATCTTCACCCCCATCACCTCCGCTGATTTGGTTTTTATCGTCCCTCGGGAACATACTTTAGCTGCCCTCACGGAACCGGTCTCGATCAAAGATATGGAATCTTACCCCATCCTGATCCCTGATCACATCAACATGCAGGACACTCTCGAAGCACTCCATACCTATTATGATTATCATCCTGAAGTTATCAGCGAAAACAATTTCAGCATCTACAAAAAGCTGGTGGTCAGCAGCCATTATCTGTCTCTGGGGATGTCTTTCACCAAGCAGCGCCAGTTTATTTTGCCGGCTTTTGACAATGTCGTCATTCTGCCGATCACCGAGGATATCCGTTTTGCCATTGGCTATATCAAGGCAAAGAATCATCATCTATCCGACAATGCCAGTCGTTTTTTGAACTTCTTCCAAAAATATTTTTTGACCGGCTCTGCTTTTTGATCTTTATGCAACTGTCTGCTGGCCCTAAAAAAATGCGGTCTGAGAAGATACATCCTCTCAGACCGCATTTTTTTATCCCGCTAAGCGCTTTGACGGCCCTCTCGGCGCACGACCAAGAGGAAGACAGCGCTCATCACCACCATGACCACCGCG
>CABVBB010000027.1 GCA_902496505.1 uncultured Peptococcaceae bacterium | reverse complement strand
TACCATTACTGATCTCTTTTGTGAATGATTTTCTTACAATACTTTTCAGTCCAAACACAAAAGCGATGGCCTGAGACGGCGTCACATCCTGTACAGCTTTGATACGCATGATCATTTCCAGATCACTGTAGATCTTATCGGCATCCTGTTCTCCTAATAATTCATCAAAAATTGCAACCAGGCTTTTATGAACATTGCTGCCAATGGGGTTGGTAAATTCATTCTCTACACGTTCAAAATACTTAACAGATTCTGGTGGGTAAGCGCCAATAAACTGATGGAACCACTGATCCAATAGCGTTTTGCGGTTGTCTCGCATCAGCTCTCGTAAATTTTGCCCCATCATTTCACCTCCCCTCGTTGCTTTCTTATTTTAACGCCAGTTCCTTTATAAAACTTGTACTGCTAAAACTTCACTTCGACCAGATAGCTGTGCATACCCGGCAGCAAATAGCTTACGCCGACAAAGGTGAATACTACCGCTGCAAAGCCGATGATCGAAAGGATTGCCGCGTTTCGCCCCTGCGAACCTTTCATAAAGCGCGCATGCAAATACAGCGCATAAACCAACCAGGTGATCAATGCCCATGTTTCTTTGGGGTCCCAGCTCCAAAAAGCACCCCAAGTATATTCAGCCCACACAGCGCCTGTAATGAGCATGATCGTCAAAAACGGCAGGCCGATGAAGACCATTTTATAAGCCACCTCGTCCAGCACCTGCAGAGAAGGTAATATCTCGCTGATCCGGGAAGTGCCGCCTTTTTTTTCGGCCCGTTCGCGAACCAGATAAGCCACTGATACGGCAAAGGAAAGAGCGAAGGTGCCATAGGCGATAACTGCCGCCGACACATGGAAGGACAGCCAATAGCTGCGCAAGGCAGGCATGATCGGGTATACGCCCATATCAATATTGACCATCCAGCAGCTTAGACCAATGGCGATCGGTAAAACGAATACCCCTACTGCGGAGAGATCGAACTTGATCTCAGCGATCAAGAACGTCAGGACTAACGCAAAAGTAAAGCATAAGCCAAATTCAAATCCATTATTGAGTGGCACACCGCCGACCAGCATAGCTCTGATGATCACTAAAACGGTATTGACGGCAAATGCTGCCCACGTCACGAAGCGGGCAATTTTTTTGATCTGCGGCTTCATAGCCCAGATGCTGAACGCATAGAGCATGAACGCCCCTACATACAAGCACAGCATCGCCCACAATAAGGGAAGTTGTATATTTTCCATCTTAAGCGGCCTCCTTCACCAAAAGCTTCTGTAGTTCTGAATCGATCTGCTGCACGATCATTTTATTTTTGCAGACTGCTAAGACTTTGATCGTCTCTGAGCCTTCTTCACTGATGATACGGATCTCACGGTAGCGTCCTACCCAGAACAGCATTGAGGCCAGCGCGGCCAAAATAAAGCCGAAAAAGACCACCGGCGTTCCGTAAGAAATTTTGACTTCTAATACAGTATAAGGATTTGGTGCCAAATATTCAATGGTTACTCCTGGGTTTATCTCGACGATATCACCAGGAACGATCACTTGACCCAAAACGACGGTCTCCTCACCAGACTCTTCTAATTGGAAAACCTTGAGCAGCGTACGTCCATCGCCCAGATCCATGACCATAAATTCCTGATCTGTCCCTGCCAGAGGGAAATGATTGCCGCTGGGCACACTATAGGTATCCGCATCTTCTGTCCCCTTAAGGTCGATCAGATACTGATTGCCATAGGAATTTTGGTAGACCAGCATATTTTTATACTTATAAGGGTAATTGACCTTGGTCACCCCATCGGTCACCACTTGTTCACCGTCGATGACCATATTGAAATGGGTGACCCAGTTGTCCACTGCACCCTGTTCATCATAAACTGTTTGGAAATCCAGCACCTGGATGTAATCATCGCCTATTTCACCCGGCGCATTTTTGGCCGCACTGCCATCGCCGATATGCTGGCGCACCACTGTCGTCATGGGGCTGGACTGCCCGACATAAGCAAAAACACCGCCAGTCACGCTGAAAGCGGTCATCACTGCACCTGCCATAACGACCAAGATCGCGATATGGAGAAGATGCGGTGCCGGCAGACTGGCCTTACCTTTTGTTGCTAAGACCTTCGTGACGCCTGCTTCGCTTACCTGATCCACATGATAGCGTTCTTTTTGCAGCAGTTCTTCGACCGCTGCCAAGGCAGGCTTGCCGTCCGCTGTGCGGTAAATGCTGTACCCTGCACCATCCGTGCCCAGATCTGCCGCACGCCGCGTCCAGGTCGCCTTGAGCTTGGGAAGCATCTTGATGGTGCATAAGGTGAGGTTCAAAGCAAACACCGCTACCAAGGCCAAGAAAGGTATCGATGTATACACACTGTCATTGCCAACCATTGTGGCCACCACTGACATTCCGGCGATCGCCGCAATGAGAAAAATGGCCAACTGGATCGATGAGAGAAATTTTAACATGCTCTTCTCCTTTTTCATGGTGTTTGTGAAAAAGTCCACATGACTTTCTTGTCTGTCAGCCTTGCTCATATCTTGTTTATTATATCAGAAAACCTTCTGACAAGCACATGATATTTTGGGAAAATGCCGTGTTTGTTTTCGTACATTTTGATCTGTAGGATTGAAGCTTTTTATGGTTCTTCCCGTAGAATCGCCCCGTCCAGGCAAATATCCTGTCGAAAGACAGCAAAAAAGCCAAAAGCTCTTTGCCCAAAGAACTTTTGGCTTTTTAACGTTATACCGGGATGATATGGACCTATTATGACCAGATCATTGCCCTCTTATACCTATTTTCATTCCTTCACCGTCATTTTCCGGCGAATTTTTTCTAAGGCGCTCTTTTCCAGACGAGAGACCTGCATCTGAGAGACCTGCAATATCTCAGCGATCTTGCTTTGCGTCAGATCCTCAAAGTAGCGGTAATAGATCACCTTGCGCTGAATATCATCCAAAAGCTGCATAGCCTCCTGGAGATCTTTTTTCAGCTCGACGCTGTCCAGATTGCCATCCTCTGTGCCCATGATATTGAGCAGTGAGCCGCCGTTTTCACTATCCTCCGGCTCGGATAAAGACGCCGTCTGCGTAGCGCGCTTAGCCTCGATGGCTTCCTCGACCTGCTTGCGGTCGATGCCCAGCATTTCCGCGATCTGCTCTGTAGTCGGATTTTCGCCGTGTTTTTTGTAAAACTCCGCCTCTGCTTTGTTGATATAAGTGCTCAGCTCGCGGTATTTACGAGGGATCGTTACCCGCCAGGTGCTGTCTCGATAATAATTCATGATCTTGCCGGAAACTGTCCGATAGGCAAATGTCTTGAACCGTATGCCTTTGGCTGGTTCGAATCGCTCCAGCGCACCAACGACTGCCATGCGGGCGACCTGCATCAGATCTTCCTTTTCCCAGGCCAGATAGCATTGTGCCTGACACCAGTATTTGATCAACGGCTCCATTGCTATGATAATATCATTCAGTTGATCATCGGTCGGATTTTCTTTATACTGTCTGACCATTTCCTCTAAATCTTGCTTCATATGCCCAACCTCACTCATGACCACCTCATTTAGACTTTACTGCCTTCACCACGTCAGCTTGATCGTGATCTGATTTCCGCAGTCGTTATAGCATACCGTATCTGCTATCTGATGGATCAAAAATAATCCTTTGCCGCTTTCCTCCAAAAGGACCAAAGGGTCCAATTCCCGAGGTGCGCGTTTATCTTTGGCCAATCCTTTGCCTTCATCTGTTACCGTCAAAAACAGCTCACCAGCAGAGATCTGCCAGCATACGGACACCCATTTGTCTTGATCCAGCCCATTGCCGTGGATCAAGGCATTGCCCACAGCTTCGGATATGCATAAGCGTATATCCATCATTTTTTCTCTGGGGACATCCCGATCAGCCAGCGTGCCTTCTATGGTTTCCAGCACCTCTGGGAGCTGCTCCAAATGGTTCAACTTCATTTGATGCCCAAGCATAGGATACGCTCCTTTATGATTTTCCGCCTCCGCAATGCGTTTTTCCACCAGCTTCACTAAAAGCAGATCAGCGCCCAGATGTTGGGCCTCCGTGACCTCTAGGTCTGGGAAGCGCTGATGAAGCTCCTGCAAACGATTGGGAAGGTTTTTATGCAGATGATTGCCCACTGTCAAAAAAAACGGCATCAATGTGATCTGCTTAACGCCCTGCTCGGCCAATAAAGCCACCGCCTCTTCCAAACTCGGCTCGGCAAATTCCGCATAAGCCTTCTGCACCGCCCAGTCTGGATGACGCTCAGCTAAAAGCGCGATGACTGTCTCCAGCTCCTGATTGGCTTCTTCTCGGCGGCTGCCATGACCCAGGACGATGATCGCCTGCTTTTGGGCGTTGGCTTGCTCACACATCGATATAGTCCTTTTCTTCCGGGATCACATACCCTAATACAAGATAGGCGATGACTGCTGTGACCGTGCTGATCGGCGGGAACAAGCACAGCAGCACCCAGATGATGCGCACAAAAACGGGATCGATGCCAAAAAAGTCTCCCATTCCAGCGCATACACCCATGATCTTTCTTTTGTCTTTTGGTCTTCTCAATTTTTTCATGGCGCTTTTTCCTCTTTTCCTGATAAAGTATCCGTTTTTTATCGTCTTGGTCTTGCCTCTTGCCGCAGGCAGCATGTACAATAGTCTTATTCTTACTCTCTAGGAGGTCTTATGATGCGTACGTTATTATTACTTTTGTCTGCCCTGCTCAGTTTGGCGGCAGCCGCTTTCGGCTACCTGGCCTATACCGGCAAACTTTCTCTGCCCGTCTATATCGTGCTGATGACTGCTGCTGTCATTGTCTTAATCTTTCTCTGCGGCCATCTTTTGTACAACCATTTTGCCCGCTCCAAAAACAAAAAGTGAGCTCACCGCAAAAGCGGCTGGTAAGACATAAGTCCCTGGCTCAGCAGCAAGAGATCCTGCTCGAGATCATACCAAAACTCCCGTACCTGCCGCCAATGGCTGCGCAGATAGATCTTGCTGTCCTCGTCCAGCTCTTCGCCGGCCAAAAGACTCTTTTCCATGGCCTCTAGTTCTTCGCCGTCAGCGATGACCGTATCCATGAATTGATACGTCTCTGCGATCGCATCAGAGGCCAATATCTCCTGCCACTCCAGCTCGATGAGCTTAAAAAACAGCCAATAGGTCGTGAAACAGCGGCACAGTCTGACACTATGCTGCGGTTGGAAAACAGCCCTCTGATCGTTGTAAGCATTGATACGCTTGAGCCCTGCCAGCGCCCAGTTCTTCGTCTGCTCCAATTCATCCGCTTCGATCTTGCATTTGCGGATGCATTGGTTAAAAAGCGCCAAGACCTCCTGGCTGTGCTGGCTGTTTTCTTCTTCATCCAGCATTTCTGCGGCAAAACTGACCGCTGTCGCCGTCGTCAGCCAGAAATAGCCCTCTGACTTAAAAAGGCTTTGTGCTTTATTTTTATTGCTGTCTGCAAAACTCAACAGTCCATTTTCCGCCTGCATATAAATCCCACCTTAATAAAGATCGATCCTGCCCAGAGGATCAAACGATTTTTGTTTTTCTATGATTTTAAGCGCAGACCGGTCATGACCGCCGCGCTGCGTAGAAAACTCAGACAGCCGGTTCGGACAGGCGTTATCCGCCCTGCTGTCATTTCTCTATACTATTTTTATTTACCCGCAATTTCTCTTTTATAATCAGCTTTTATTGGACCCTTGCTGATTTTATCTCCATTATTATAGCGTGTTGAGTCGTCAAGAGCAATTCCTTTTGCCGGAAATTCCAACGAAAAAAAGAGCAGACAGCGAAAATACGCCGTCTGCTCTTTTTAAGCTCTTATAGACCGAACATGGACATGCAGAATGTCAGCAGCATGAACAGCACCGCAAAAATCTTGGAACCGGTGGCGAATTTATCATCCATGCCCTTTTTACCAAAAAACGTTTCCGCACCGCCTGTAATAGAACCAGATAAACCGGCGCTTTTACCAGACTGCAGCAAAACGGTCGCAATCAAACCGATACAGGTGATCACCTGCAAAACGATCAAAACGATATGCAGCATTGCCTTTATTCCTCCTTTTTCAACACCTCAGCCACGCTTAAAATGCGCTGATGAACCGTCAGTGCTTCTATTCTATCAAAAAAGATCAGAAAATACAACAGCAAATATCTGCATACGCTTATTTTTTCAAATTATAAAAGCCTTTTAAGCCTTTGTAAAGGGCGATATCGTCCAATTCTTCTTCGATGCGCAGCAGCTGATTGTATTTGGCTACGCGGTCGATGCGGGAAGGCGCACCGGTCTTGATCTGGCCAGCATTGGTCGCTACAGCGATATCCGTAATGGTGGTATCGTCCGTTTCACCGGAACGATGGGAGACAACAGCGGTATAGCCTGCTTCTTTCGCCATTTCGATCGCTTCTAAGGTCTCCGTCAAGGTGCCGATCTGGTTGACCTTGATCAGGATGCTGTTGGCAGTGTGCTCAGCAATACCTTTGGACAGGCGCTTGGTATTGGTGACAAAGAGATCATCGCCGACGAGCTGCACCCGATCGCCCAAACGCTCGGTAAGCATATGCCAGCCGTCCCAGTCTTCTTCAGCCAAACCATCTTCGATGGAGATGATGGGATATTTGTTAACTAAGGTCTCATAGAAATCCACCATTTCCGCAGCGGTCTTTTTGACGCCTTCGCCAGCCAAATTGTAAATGCCGGTCTCTTCGTCATAAAGCTCAGTAGCCGCAGTATCGATAGCCAGATAAACATCTTGTCCTGGGACATAGCCGGCTTTTTCGATGGCTTCGACGATGACTGCCAACGCTTCTTCATTGGAAGCAAGGTTTGGAGCAAAGCCGCCTTCATCGCCTACAGAGGTCGCCAGGCCTTTGGCTGCCAGCACTTTTTTCAGATTGTGGAAGACTTCTGTGCCCATGCGCAGCGCTTCACTGAAGGTCTTCGCGCCTAAAGGCATGACCATGAATTCCTGGATGTCAACAGTATTGTCTGCGTGTTTGCCGCCGTTCAAAATGTTCATCATTGGTGCGGGCAGCACTTTGGCATTAGCACCACCGATATAGCGGTAAAGCGGCAGACCGCAGGATTCTGCAGCAGCCTTGGCCACAGCCAGTGAAACACCCAGGATAGCATTAGCGCCCAGCTTGCCTTTATTGTCAGTGCCGTCTAATTCGATGAGGAAACGATCCAAGCCGCTCTGATCCAGGGCGGACAGACCGATAATGGACGGTGCGATGATGGTGTTGACATTATCCACAGCATCCAGCACGCCTTTGCCTAAATAGCGATCCTTATCGCCATCGCGCAGCTCTACGGCTTCAAAAGCGCCGGTGGAAGCACCGGAGGGCACTGCGGCCCGGCCAAAGCTGCCGTCTTCCAGATAAACGTCGACTTCAACGGTTGGATTGCCGCGGGAATCCAAAATCTCTCTTGCGTAAACATCAGTAATCATGCTCATGGGTATCTCTCCTTTTACGATTGTTGGATCAATGATCGTCCGGTCATTTGTTCTGGTCGTGCGATCTCTAAAAGCGCCAGTACTGTCGGCGCTACATCAGCCAATATGCCCTCCTGCAGCGTGCAGTCTAGGTCACTGACCAAGATGAGCGGCACAGGATTGGCCGTATGGGCCGTAAAGGGCTGGCCGTTTTCTGCCTGCACCATGCACTCAGCATTGCCATGGTCTGCTGTGATCAACAGCGCACCGCCGCCTTCAAGGACGGCCCGCGCTATCTGCCCAACGCAGTGATCCACCGTCTCGGCGGCCTGGATCGCTGCCGGAAGGCTGCCAGTATGACCGACCATATCGGTATTAGCGTAATTCACTAAAATAAAATCATATTGTCCGCTGCTGATCGCCGCGAGCAAACCTTTCGTCACTTCTTCTGCGCTCATTTCCGGCTGCAGGTCATAGGTCGCTACCTTGGGAGAAGGCACCAGCAGGCGCTCTTCCTGGGGATTGGGCTCCTCGATGCCGCCATTGAAGAAAAAGGTGACATGGGCGTATTTTTCCGTCTCAGCGGTGCGGAACTGCCGCTTGCCTGCTTTAGCCAGCACCTCGCCTAAGGTATTGACCATATCCTCCGGTGGAAAAGCGACTGCCATGGGCAAGCCTTCCTCATACTGCGTCATTGCCACGAAGTTCACCGCCAGATTTTTCCGCTCAAAGGCCTCAAACTGCGGCAGTACGAAGCATTTGCTGATCTCCCGCGCCCGATCGGCTCGGAAATTGAAAAAGATCACGCCGTCATTTTGGCTGATAGGCCCCAGCGGGCATCCGGCATCATCCACGATGATGGTGGGCAGCACGAATTCGTCCGTCACACCCGCTTCATAAGAACGCTTGACAGCCTCGGCTGCGGAAGTGGCTTTTTCGCCCGCTTCACCCGTCAGTGCCCGATAGGCCGTTTCTACCCGTTCCCAGCGATTATCCCGGTCCATCGCGTAATAACGGCCGCAGACCGTAGCGATCTGACCTGTGCCGATCGCTCTAAGCGCCTGTTCCAGTTCTGCGATATAACCGGCTGCCGAAGACGGTGCAACATCACGGCCGTCCAAAAAACAGTGGATATAGACTTTTTCCACCTGCTGATCATGCGCCATCCGCACCAAGGCTAACAAGTGCTCGCTGTGACTGTGCACACCACCTGGCGAGACCAGGCCCATCAAATGCAGGCTGCTGCCTTTTTGACGGCAGTTTTCCATCACGGCCAAAAAAGCTGGGTTCTTTTCAAAGGTATGCTCAGCAATGGCTTTATTGATCCGCGTCAGTTCTTGATAAACGATGCGGCCAGCGCCCAGATTCAAATGGCCGACCTCTGAGTTGCCCTGCTGTCCTTTAGGCAGACCGACCGCTTCACCTGAGGCGGTCAGCGTCGTATGGGGATACTTGGCCCAGAGGGCATCCATCTCCGGCGTTTGGGCCAAGCTGATGGCATTGCCCGCACCTGGTGCAGTCAGTCCCCAACCATCCAAGATCATCAATACGACTGGTTTCTTCATCCGTTATTCTCCTGACTGTTGACCAATTTGGCAAAGCTCTCCGGATGGAGACTGGCGCCGCCTACTAAAGCGCCGTCGATATCCTCCTGGGCCATAAGTTCTGCGATATTGTCCGGGCGAACGCTGCCGCCGTATTGGATGCGGACGCTCATCGCTACGATGCTGCCATAAGCACCGGCAATGTATTCGCGCAGCGCACCGATCACCTTTTCAGCATCCTCAGCCGTGGCGGTCTTGCCCGTGCCAATGGCCCAAATGGGTTCATAGGCGATGATCAGACGGCTCAATTCTTCAAAGGCCAAATTGGTCACGGCGTGCGCTAACTGCTCGATGCAGACCTCTACCGACTGGCCTGCTTCCCGCTCTTCCAGCGTCTCTCCAACGCAGAAGATCGGCTGGAAGCCCTCATGGTAAGCGCATTCCAATTTGCGCTTAATGAGGTCCATGCTTTCGCCGAAGATGCCCCGCCGCTCAGAATGACCGATCAGCACATAGCTGACGCCTAACTCTTTGAGCATAGCCGGAGCGATCTCGCCTGTAAAGGCACCTTCCGCTTCTGGATAAAAATTCTGCGCTCCGATCTTGACCGCGCTGCCTGCTAAATGCTTGGCTAAGACATCCAACTGCGTAAAGGGTGCACAGATCGCCGCATCTGCCGCAGGCGTCTCAGCCAAAAGCGGCAGCAGAGCTTGACAAAACGCCTCTGCCTCCGCTCGAGTCTTATACATTTTCCAGTTGGCTACAATAATGGGTTTTCGCAAACTGATCCCTCCATTCGCCGCTTATTTTTCCATCAATACTTGAATGCCCGGCAGAAGTTTGCCTTCTAAAAATTCCAGGGAAGCGCCGCCGCCGGTGGAAATATGCGTGATCTGATCCTCCAGACCAGCTTTGGCCACCGCCGCTACAGAGTCACCACCGCCGACGATGGAATTGGCGCTGCTGTGCGCCACAGCCTCAGCCACCTGATTGGTGCCTTGGGCAAAGGCATCCACTTCAAAAACGCCCATCGGTCCGTTCCAGATGATGGTCTTGGCATCAGCTACAGCGTCCCGATACAGCTTGATGGTCTCTTTACCGATATCCAGCGCCATTTTATCCGCCGGCACAGCGCCGACAGCGACCTGTTCTGCGGTCTCCGGCTGATCGATAGCCGCAGCAGCTACCAAGTCCACTGGCAAGAGGACCTTCTTGCCTTTTTCCTGAGCTTCGGCCAATAACTGCGCCGCCAGCTCGATCTTATCTTTCTCCACTAAGGATCTGCCCATAGCATGACCCTGAGCTTCCAAGAAAGTATTCGCCATACCGCCGCCGATGATCAGCGTATCCACCCGCTCCATGAGGTTTTGGATGACTCCGATCTTGTCGGAGACCTTTGCCCCGCCAATGATGGCGACAAAAGGCCGTTCCGGCCGATTGAGCGCACTGCCCAAAGCGGAGATCTCTTTTTTCATCAAAAAGCCTGCTACGGACGGCAATAGATGACCGACGCCTTCTGTGGAGCAATGAGCCCGATGCGCCGTACCAAAAGCATCATTGACATAAATATCCCCCAATTTGGCCAATTGCGCAGAAAACTCGGGGTCATTTTTTTCCTCGCCCGGATAAAAACGTACATTCTCCAATAAAACGACTTCGCCTTCCTGCATCTGAGCTACAGCCTGCTCGACCTCTGGTCCGACCGCTTCATCCATCTTGCGCACTGGACGATCTAACAGCTCGCTGAGCCGTTCCCCTACTTTATCCAGACGCATGGTTTCATCTACCTGACCTTTTGGCCGGCCTAAATGGCTCATCAGAATGACTTTGGCGTCATGATCCAGCAAATAATCAATAGTCGGCAGCGCAGCCCGAATTCTGGTATCATCGGTGATCTCTCCTGTCGCTTTATCCCGCGGTACATTGAAATCCACCCGCACTAATACGCGCTTACCTTTGACATCAATTTCCTGAACCGTCTTTTTTCCCATTGGATATACCTCCGTTAGTCAGCTTATTCTCTATGACTTATTTGTGTATCATTTGCTACCAATTTTCATGCTCCATATATTATAAGCCGTTTGCCCTCATTTGACCAGCAAAAAAAGCAAATTAACCGCCAATATGTTTGTCCAGCTGCTCAAAAAGCGCTCTAAAACTTCTTATCATACGAATAATGCGGCTTATTGTGTATACGCGGCGGCCTGGCTGACCCCAGCGCCACTTTGGCAAGGCGCACCAAAGGACGGACGCATCCTTTTCCAGCATACGTCCGCCAGCGTTTCTGACCTCAGCTGAGCTTTTTATGGATCTCCAAGATCACATAGCCCAAGACAAAACCAATGATCGCGCCGCCG
>CABVBB010000026.1 GCA_902496505.1 uncultured Peptococcaceae bacterium | reverse complement strand
TATAAATAAATAGGAACCTCGGGTATTGGATGAGAGGAGACGATCAGTGTGCGTTTAGAACAATTGCTGTATTGTATTGAAGTGGCGAACTGTAAGACCATGTCTCAAGCCTCTAAGAAGTTGTTTATGACCCAGCCGTCGCTGAGCACAGCGATTCAAAATTTGGAGGAGGAATTGGGGTTTCAGATATTCAAACGCTCGACGCATGGGGTGACCTTGACTGATAAAGGCCAGCTTTTGCTGGAAAAGGCGCAGATCATCGCCGAACAAATAGAGGCTATCAAAAACTTGTCTGTCAATGATGAAGCCATCGTTCGCAATATGACCATTGCTGCTGTGCCGACGGTCTGCAATGCTATTACCACGGAATTGATCCGCGAGGTGCAAAAGGAGCGCCAAAATATCAATCTGAGCATCGTCGAGCTGCGGCCGGACAAAATATTAGCCAGTCTGATCGATGGACAGGCGGATATCGTCGTTGGCAGCTATTCGGAAAGCATCAAGGGCAATATCTATAATGAGGCAGCCAAGCATAATCTGGCGATCGAGCCCATTTATGACGACCGCATGTATGCTTTTTTGGGGCGCAACGATCCTAAAGCGCGGCAGAATATGGTGACGATGGAGGAACTTCAGGAGGATACCCAGGCTTTTTTCTCAGACCGCGTGCTGATGGAGGCTGGTGAAGCCAGCCCGAAGACGTCGGAGATCAGCAAAAGCCATTATTCCTTTTCAGACAAATCCAGCATCAAAAAGGTGGTGGCCAGTGGACTGGCTTACGCCATCCTGCCATCCTCTATGGCCTATGACGATATCTATATCGATTCGGGCTGGATCAAAGCGCTGCCCATTGCTGATGCCGACGTGGTCATGACCATCTATCTGGCGTACAAGGAGACTGGCCGGCAAAATGTGGAGAATCAGCTGGTCATCGACATCATCCGCAGATTGTATGCCAAGGTGGACAAGAAGATGAAAGGCAGCCGCAAATCGGGAGCCAGCACGGTGAACAACAAGCTGTTGGTGTACTGATCCCGCGGTATGCGTATCAGCGCTCTTTTAGGTCTCTTCGCTTGAGAAGAGGCCTCAGGCTGTCGACAAAAGCGCATCTCGTCGTTGCAAAACCTTGCTAAAATCCTCACGACCGTCTAGGTCGCTCCGGTTTTAGCAAGGTTTTGCGCCTAGACCTGCATCTTTTGTCGGCACCCTGAGTGTGGTTCTTTTCCACTTATGTCTACAATCTGAGGTCTCTTCGCTTGAGAAGAGGCCTTTTTGGTCTGCGAAAAATTTGGCGGACAAATCGTAAAATAAAGCAATTCCTATTCGCTTTTGCCGTTATAATTTGCTACAATAGAGGAATGAAAGGAGCAAGGCTTAAATGAAATTATCCTTTGGTTCTTTGGAACCGGCGATATTTGTGAAGCGAGACAACCGCTTTCGGGCGGAGATCGAGATAGAGGGCAAGCGTTACAAGGCTCATGTGGCCAACTCTGGCCGCATGGCGGAGCTTTTGGTGACGGGCGCGGCGGCTTGGGTGCGCAAAAGTTCTGATCCTGCGCGGAAAACGCCGTATGATCTGGTACTGATCGAGCATGCAGGAGAATCGATCTGCTTGAACGCGCACTTCGCCAACGATATTTTGGCCTTTTGGCTGCAGGAGCGGCTGCTAGAGGACTTTGCGGCTGTGACGTCTTTCCGGCGGGAAAAGGTGCACGGTGACAGCCGCTTCGATTTTGAACTGCATTTTGGCGAAGAGACCTGTCTTTTGGAGGTCAAATCGGTCAATCTGGTGGTGGACGGCGAGGCGCGCTTTCCTGATGCGCCGACGGTGCGGGGCACCAAGCATGTGCGGGAATTGACCCGCTATCAGCAGGAGGGCGGTCAGAGCGCCATCGTCTTCATCGTCATGCGGCAGGATGCTGAGCGTTTTGCGCCCAATAGTGCCACAGATCCGGAGTTTGCGCAGGCGCTTGAGGAAGCGGCGGCAGCGGGAGTCTTCATCCGCGTCTATCGCTGTGGGATCGATACAGAAGGCGTCTCATTTGCCGGACGCATCGAAGCGGTGCAGCTTGCGCCGGAGGTAAAGGAGAGGTAGAGGTAACTATGGAAATTTATGCGTTGATCGGCGCCAGCGGCACAGGCAAGAGCCATAATGCCATTCAGGTGGCCGACGAATATCATATCGACGCCATCATCGACGATGGCTTATTGATCATGGATGGCAAGAAAATGGCCGGCAGTTCGGCTAAGGCAGAGGAGACCAAGATGGCTGCGGTCAAGCGCGCTATTTTTAACGATCCCAAGCACGCAGATGAGATGCGTCAGCGCATTCGCCAGCTGCGGCCGCGCAGCATCCTCATCCTAGGCACGTCGGAAAAAATGGTGGACCGCATCGTAGAGACGCTGGAGCTGCCTGGCGTGAAGCAAAAGATCTTCATCCAGGATATCGCCACGCCGGAGCAGATCGCTTTGGCGCAGCAGATGCGCCAGGACGGCAAGCACGTCATTCCCCTCCCCAGCATCGAGGTCAAGAAGGATCTGCCCAATTTTTGGATCGATCCTATCGTCAACTTTTTTTCGAAGAAAAAGGGCGGCAAGCAGGAGGAAAAGTCCATCGTCCGGCCCAAGTTTTCACAGTTGGGCACACTGACCATCGCTGGCAGCGTCATCGAGACTATGGTGCGCTACGTGCTGTGGCAGTACGATGAACTGGATCATTCTGCCAGGGTGCAGGTGGAGATGAATGATTACGGCGTGAGCATCTATTGTGACATGCGCATCCGCTTCGGCCAGCCCATCCAGGCCGTCATCCACGAATTCCAGAAGGACGTGGTGGCTATCGTGGATGAATTGACCAGCCTGAGCGTCGTCAAGATCGATATCCGCATCACCGGCGTGGTGCTGTAGCAGAGGAGAGGGAGGACACATGAGCAAGCAAAATATGTCAGCGTGGTTTTTTGAGGGCGGTGTCGTGGCGATCCCCAAAAATCTGCTGGGGCTGATGGAGCCTTTGGGGCTGACTTTTGAGGATCTGGGCCGTATCGTCTACCTGCTCTATTGTGGCACGGACCAGATCATGAGCGATGATGGCTATGCGGTGGAAGCAGCGCGGGCACTGCACGCCAAGGGCATGATCAATTGGATGGTGGATCAGCATCAGGTGGATTTTTCGCCGATGTTTGACAAGATCAGCCAAAATTTGGGCGATCAGCCTGTCTATGTGGCGCAGCAGGGCTACACGGCCAATGAGCTCAACTATGCAGATCTGCGCAAGCGTTTCGAGCAGGAGCAGGGACGCTTCATGACGCTCAAAGAGCAGCAGGGCATCCAGGAGGCTGTGCAGCGGTATAATTGGTCGTACGAGCTTGCCTTCCACATTTTGACGTTTTATCTCAAAAATTATCGGCGCAACAGCTATGATTTCACCTTTTTCTGCAAGATGGCCTTTGGTGCGCAGGTGACTGATCTGGCCAGCTTCCAGCAGTTCACAGACAATCTGGAGCTCACCACCACCAAGGTGATCGAGGTGCTCAAGCGTCTGGGCAAATACAATAATCCCACTGAGGCACAGAAAGAAATGTATCTCAAGTGGCACAATACCTGGAAATTCACCCATGAAATGATCCTTTTGGCGGCGGATGACACCATCAACGCCAATAACCCTTCCTTTGGCTACATGGACGCCATGCTGGACAACTGGCGCGAGCAGGGGCTCACAACGCCTGAGGCGCTCAGCGCGCACAAAGCCGCTCTGCAGAAGGAGAAGCTGCGCAAAGGGCAAGGCCCCCGTCCGGCAGCCAATACGGTGCATAAAAAAGCGCCGGAGGAGAATTTCTCCAGCAGTTCCCGTGATTTGAATTCCTTGATAGAGTAGGTGATTGAAGATGATAGACCGTGACCAATTACGCGCGCAGAAGCAAGCCGAATGCGACGCCAGAGTAGAAAAGCTCCATCAGGAGATCCCCCGGTTGGAGGAGATCGCTCACGAGATCAGTCTCTTGAGCATCGAACGCATCCGCAGCGGTATCTTGCAGAAAAACGCCTCCCGCAGTCAGGAGATCGATGCGCAGGTGGCAGCACTCATTGCAGAAAAACGGCAGATCCTCGCCGAGCACGGCTTGACCATGGAGGTCTATAAGCCGCAGTGGAACTGTCCCAAATGTGAAGACCGCGGCTATATCCGCCCGGGCGAGCTTTGCACCTGCTATCTGCAGGAGCGGCTGGACGAATCGTTCCGTCAGAGCGGTATTCCCGAAAATATGCGCGCTTATTCGCTGGATAATTTTGACGTCACCTATTACACCGATCCTCAGGCCATGGCGGAAAAGGTGGAGAAATGCCGTCAGTTCATCCAGCAGCTGAAAGACGGACAAGCGCAGAACAATATCATTCTGCTGGGCGATGTGGGTCGCGGCAAGACCCATTTGTCCATCGCTATGGCTAATGCTGCGCTGGCCAATGGAAACACGGTCATCTATAAGCGCATCGATGATCTGTTGGATCTGATCCGAGAATACAAATACGATCGGGAGAGCGGCGAAGCGGGCGACGGCTTCGAATTGGAGCAGCTCAAGACGTGCGATCTATTGGTCATCGACGACTTGGGCGCGGAGACGGTGACCAGCTTTGCCATCAACCAGCTGCGCATCATCATCGAAGAACGCAATATGCGTGCGAAGCCCTGGATCGTCAATACCAATCTGGACCTCAACGAGATCCAGAGCGTCTACGGTCACCGCGTCGCTGACCGGCTCATCGAAAAAGCCGCCATCTACCGCTTGGACTGTGCCGAAAGCATCCGTTTGCAGAAGCGCCAGCGGGAACTGAATCCATAAGAAGCGAGCAGCCTCTGGACAAGAAAAAATTTTTTCTTGTCTAGAGGCTGCTTTTTTGTATGGGCAAAAAAGCAGTGGAGACAAAAATGGTGCGGTCTGCCAAATCATTCCTAAATAGGAGACCAGGGGGAGCAAATCGAAAAAAATCCGATTCCGGCATTAAAAAACACTGGATTTTATAGCTGAAGTGGTGTAAAGTGGTGTAAAGTGGAGAGTAAAATGAGGAGAGTGGGGGATCAGGCATGTTTGTTGGTGAAGCACAGCATACGATAGACGCCAAAGGGCGCCTGATCATCCCTGCCAAATATCGTGAAGAGCTGGGCGAGGAGTTTATGCTCGCCAAGGGTTTGGACGGCTGTCTCTTCATTTACCCCATGGAGCAGTGGCACGAGCTGGAAAGCAAGCTGCGCGCGCTGCCACTCACGCAGAAGGAAGCCCGTTCCTTCGCTCGATTTTTCTTTTCCGGCGCCAATGAAGGCGAAATGGACAAGCAGGGACGCTTGATCATCCCGCAGGCTTTGCGGGAATACGCGCAGCTGACTAAGGAATGTGTCGTTGTGGGCGTAGATAATCGTCTCGAAGTCTGGGATCAGGAAAAATGGCGCGCCTATAATGCCCAAAGTGAAGAATCCTTTGAGCAGCTGGCGGAGATCATCGGGCAGAGCGGTGCTTTTTAAGAAACGGAGCTTATCTTCAAGCGGATGAGCTCCTTCCAATCAATCCAATGAGGTGGTGAACCCATGTCCTTTCAGCACATCCCGGTGCTTTACCGAGAGATCATGGAGATCATGGACCCCCAGCCAGGGGAAACATTTGTGGACTGCACCCTAGGCGGCGGCGGACACAGCAGAGGTTTTCTGGAGCGGACAAGCCCAGACGGCCGTTTGATCGGCATCGACCAAGACCAGGAAGCGCTGGAGGCCGCCAGGAGCAATTTGGCGCCTTTTGGTCAGCGGGTCACTTACGTTCACAGCAATTATCGTCATTTAGAATCCATTCTTAGTCAATATGCGCCCGCGGGCGTTGACGGGATCTTGTTCGATCTAGGCGTATCGTCCCATCAGCTGGACGAAAAAGAGCGCGGCTTCAGCTATATGCAGGACGCGCCGCTCGATATGCGCATGGATACGACTCAGTCCTTCAGCGCGTATGATGTGGTCAATGGCTACTCAGAAGAGGAGCTGCACCGGATCATCAAAGTCTATGGTGAAGAAAATTGGGCCAAGCGTATCGCCCAGTTCATCGTAGAATTCCGAGCGCGCAAACCCATCACGACCACCGGAGAACTGGTGGATATCATCAAAAGAGCTGTGCCCAAAGGGGCGCGGGTGCAGGGCTCGCACCCGGCTAAGCGGACGTTTCAGGCGATCCGCATCGAAGTCAATCAGGAGCTCAAAGTTTTGGAAGATACCATTGATGTAGCAGTCCGCTATTTGAAAAAAGGCGGACGTATCGGCATTATTTCCTTTCACTCACTGGAAGACCGCATCGTCAAGGAGCGGTTCAAATATCTGGCCAGCGATTGCATTTGCCCGCCGCAGCTGCCCTTTTGTCAATGTGACAAGGTATCGGAGATCAAGATATTGACGCGTAAGCCCGTTGAGGCCAAAGAAGACGAACTGGAGGAAAATTCCCGCTCCAAAAGCGCTAAGTTCCGCGCTGCCGTCAAGATCATTTGATAAGGAGTCCCGTGGACTCACAGATACACTAACGTATGGGGATAAGCTTGATGCAAAGGTTTTGGCAAGCAATGACCAGATGGCAGGCAGACGCTTTTAGGGAATCATTTATTCTATTTTCGGGGGAGGAAGAATAAAATTGAAGAAAGCAGATCCATCGTACAGCCGCTATTACATGCATTCGGCCAATGCATTGGCGCCTGAGTTTGAAGAGGAAGTGGTCGTCAGACCCCAGACTGTGGTCAGGCCGCAGAAAAAGACCAAGCCGCATCTCAAGCTGACCGTAGCCAATGTCCTGCATTTGGCCTGTGCTTTCGTGCTGGCTATGGCTTTGGTGGGGCAGTATATCTACATTCAGGGACTGGGCTATGAAGTAAGTCAGAGCAAAGCTGAGCTGGACAGTGTCTTGTCTCAGAATGAACGCCTGAAGCAGGAATATGCTACCGCCAGCAGTCTGGAAAGCATCGAAATGTACGCCGTCAGCCGTTTGGGTATGGTCCAGCCTGGTGATAATGTGGCCTATCTGCCCGAACGGCAGCAGGAAGCTGTCGCCAACGAGGTGCACGAGGCCAGCGAGGAGACCGTTCAAAAAACATCAGGCGGAGTAGTGGCGATGATCGAGGGTATTGCGGACAGATTTGGTTTTTAGGGGCTGATCAGGTTGAGCAAAATAAGGATGCAGCGGATCAAAGTGGTATTGGTACTGCTTTATGCAGTCGTGTTTCTGATCGTGGGCAAGCTGGCTTATGTCCAGCTTATTGACGGGCGTGATATGGAAAACCGCGCCCTGTCCAACCGACTGAAACAGATCGAGGTCAAGGCGAACCGCGGCATCATCTATGACCGCAATGACAATGCGCTGGCTATCAGCGTGGATAAAGAATCGGTCTATATCAATCCGCAGAATATCCGAAGAGCAGATGACAAAGAAGATCCGACCAAGAATAAAGACGATATCATCAAGTCTCTGGCAGAAGTGCTGGAGATGGATGTGGCCAAGATCGAAGAACTGGTCTCCAAAAATTCCCAGTTCGTCTGGGTGAAGCGCCAAGCCGATGATGACAAGGTACAGAAGCTCCGCGAGCTGAAATTGACTGGCGTGGGCTTTGTGCCCGAGCCGCAGCGCGTCTATCCCAAAGGGACGCTGGCCAGCCATGTGATCGGCTTTGCCGGCGTGGATAATCAAGGCCTCAACGGCATTGAAATGAAGTATGATGAGCAGCTTAAAGGCAAATCCGGCCGCCTGCTCATCGAGTATGACAATCAAAACAACGAGATCCCGCAGGCGCTGCAGGAATTCATTCCGGCAGAAGCCGGCTATGATCTGCATCTGACCATCGATGAGACCATTCAGTATATCGTCGAGCGGGAGATCAGCAAGGTCTATCTGGAGCAGGAGGCCAAGGGGGTCTACTGTGTCATGATGGACGTCAAGACCGGCGGCATCTTGGCTATGGCCAATATGCCCAACTTTGACCCCAATAACTATTCGGCAGTCGACAGCAGCGTGTGGAACAACTTCGCTGTTTCCGGTATGTATGAGCCAGGTTCCACCTTCAAGATCCTGACCGCTTCTATGTTTTTGGATGAAGGCGTGACTACGCCCGATGACAATTACTACTGCAGCGGCACTTATAAGATGGGCAACGACCCGACGCCGATCAAATGCCATATCTGGCCCCGCGGTCATGGTGCAGAGACTTTTGCCCAAGCAGTGGCTAATTCCTGCAACCCTGTCATGGCGGAATTGGTGCTCAAGCTGGGCGCCGATCCGTTCTACCGCTATATCGAGGCCTTCGGGCTCAAGGAGAAAACCGGCATCGATGTGCCAGGTGAGGCTTTGGGGCTGGTCTTGGCTGAGGACAATGCCCGCATCCGTGACTACGGCGCCATGGCTATCGGTCAGACCAATGCCTTTACGCCCATCCAAATGGTCACCGCCATTTCTGCGGTGGCAAATGGCGGCTATCTGATGACGCCTTACGTCGTGGACCGCATCAATGATAAAGACGGCAATTTGGTGGAAAAGACTGAGCCCCATGTCGTCCGTCAGGTCATTTCCGAGAAGACGTCCAAAGAAATGCGCACCATCTTGGAGCAGGTCGTTTCCACTGGTACTGGTAAAAAAGGCCAGATCGAAGGCTACAAGGTCGCCGGCAAGACCGGTACCGCGCAGAAGGTCATCGATGGTAAATATGCGCAGAATACTTATATCGTATCATTTGCTGGTTTTGCGCCGGCAGACGATCCTAAAGTTGCCTGCATTGTCATCGTCGACGAACCGCAGCATGAGAAGATGGGCGGCATGGTTGCCGGTCCGGTATTTTCCAGCATCATGGCCGATACGCTGCGCTATCTCAATGTCCCCAAAACAGTGGTGAACGATGATATCCAGCAGCCTGCTGACGAGGCAGTAGAAAAGGTCATCGTGCCCGATCTCGGCCAGATGAATGCCATGACCGCTATCGATACGTTTATCAATATGGGACTGGATCCCATCGTGCAGACGCAGGGCGAGGATATGTACGCCTATCTGCCGCCAGCAGGCACCGTGGTGGATAAAGGAAGCTCTGTGCTCTTATACTGCAAAAATCCCAATGAAACCGCAGGAGTCGTGCCTGATCTGACCGGCAAGAGCATCCGCGAATGCGACCGTATCCTTTCTGGTCTGGGCTATCGTTTGTCCGCTGAGGGCAGCGGTGTGGCCCGCAGACAGCAGCCGGAAGCAGGGACAGTCATGGAAAACGGAGGGACGGTCTATGTCACCTTTGCCACCACTGGCCAGGAATTAGAAGAGCCGGAGTTGGAAGAGGGGACAGAGCAAAACGCCAAGGACAATAAAACAAAAGATGGATGATCACAGAAAGCCAGATGCCAAACTGCTGGAGCAGATGGCATCTGGCTTTTGCCGAAAATAAGCTAAGAGCAAAAACATAGGCCAACCTTGAAATTGACTATTCTATTCACCCGCAACTTAGGCTATACTATAAGGGTTATAAAACAGCAGATTCAGGGAAAGACCAGGGTGGTCTTTTCTAAAAAAGTGAGGGATCCTGATGAAAAATTTGACGGAATTGATGAAGGAACTGACATATAAGGATCACGCCATCTGGAATGGCATCCAGATCACCGGCGTGGCCTATGATTCCCGCAAAGTGGAGCTGGGCAATCTGTTCGTCGCGATCAAAGGTTTTCAGAGCGATGGACACCAGTATATCCAGCAGGCTTTGGACAACGGCGCTATTGCTGTGATCGTGACAGAGGAAGAATACTGCGGGTTTGATTTCCCGTGGATCTTAGTGGAAGACAGCCGTTTGGCGCTGGCTGAGATCAGCAGCGCTTACTACGGCCATCCCAGTGAAAAATTGACGGTGATCGGCGTGACCGGTACCAACGGCAAAACGACGACCACCAATCTGATCGCTCATATCCTGGAGAGCCAGGGCCATACGGTAGGCCTCATCGGCACCAACCATATCCGCATCGGTCAGGAGATCCTGCCGGTATCCCGGACGACGCCTGAATCATCAGATTTGCAGGCGCTGCTGGCGCAGATGGTGGAAAAAGGGGCAGAGTATGCCGTCATGGAGGTCAGTTCCCATGCGTTGGAATTGGCGCGGGTGGCCTGCTGCGAATTCGACGTAGTGGTCTTCACCAACCTGACGCAGGATCATTTGGATTATCACGAGACGATGGAAAATTACTGCAAGGCCAAGACCAAGCTGTTCACTATGCTCGATCGGAGCAAGCGCAAAGAAGGCGTGGACAAAACAGCAGTGATCAATATCGACGATCCTTGGGCGGCACAGTTCATGGTGGCTACCGCTATGCCTATGGTCACCTACGGCATCGATAAGGATGCCAGCTGGAAGGCGGAACAGGTCACCATCGCTGCGGATGGCGCATCGTTCACAGTGGACGATATGCCAGTCAAGCTGCAGCTTACAGGCAAGTTCAATATCTACAATGCTTTGGCCGCGCTGTCTGTCGGTGCGGCGCTGGGCATTGACGAAAAAGCGGTCATCCAGGCTTTGGAGAGCGCGCACGGCGTGGCTGGACGTTTTCAGCGGGTAGCAGGCAGTGGAGATTATACCGTGCTGGTGGATTATGCCCATACGCCGGATGGCCTCAAAAATGTCATCGAAACGGCGCTGGAATTCGCCCAAGGACGGGTCATCACCGTCTTTGGCTGCGGCGGCGACCGCGACCGCACCAAACGGCCCAAGATGGGTGCTATCGCCGCAGAGCTCAGTCAGTATTGTGTGGTGACCTCTGACAATCCCCGCACGGAAGAGCCCAAGGCGATCATTGCCGATATCCTGCCAGGCGTAGAAGCGCATATGCAGCCTGAGCAGTACCTGGTAGAGCCTGACCGTCATCTGGCCATCCAAGCTGCTGTGCGCATGGCCCGTCCTGGGGATGTCATCATCTTAGCAGGCAAGGGTCATGAAGATTATCAGGAGATCAATGGTGTGAAACACCATTTCGACGATTATGAAGAAGCCGCGCAGGCGATCGCAGCACGTACTGCGGGAACGCTCAGCTGATAAACGGGGATCAAGGGAGGCAAGAGCATGCTTAAGCTCACGATAGGAGAGATCGGAAAGGCCCTGGCTTATCCCGTCTCCGGCCGCCTGGAAACGGTGGTCACCGGCGTAGCCACGGACAGCCGTCAGGTCCAAAGCGGCGATCTGTTCGTCGCTATCGTCGGCGAAAAAGTGGACGGCCATCAGTATATCCAGCAGGCTTTGGCCAATGGCGCGGCGGCAGTGGTGGTATCTGAACCAGCTACGAGAGAGACGCTTGGGGATACGGCCTGTCTCTTAGCTGAGGATGGCGTGACGTTCATCCAAAAGCTGGGCCGCTTGGTGCGCCAGCGGGCGCAGGTGCCGGTGGTAGCCGTAACTGGCTCCAGCGGCAAGACGACCACGAAAGATCTTTTGCGGGCGATGCTGGCGGATTTGGGTCC
>CABVBB010000025.1 GCA_902496505.1 uncultured Peptococcaceae bacterium | reverse complement strand
ACGTGCTCAAAAATCGTTTCTACGCCAAACGTCTGGGTCTGTTCGAAGAATTTCGTCATCAGTTCCGGACCGGCAACGCCAGTAGGAAAGCCAGGATAGTTTTCGATCAGCTCAGTGGTAGCAGCCTGCCCGCCGGGCACGCCGACCTCCAGCATCGCCGTTTTGTAGCCTGCCCGAGCAGCATAGACTGCTGCTGTCATACCGGCAGGACCGCCGCCAATGATCAATACGTCGTACATAAAAAAACCTCCTTTAAATTAAACAACAGAAACTGCTGTATAGCATATATATGGTGGAAAAAACAGATGGATCCATATCCCAAGCCAAGCACTTGACCGCGCCTTCAGGCCGCAGGGAATGCATACAGGGATACGGTTATATTATCGCATATCCCCTAGAAAAATGCACCATTAATTTGCGCTTGTGAAATAAAATATCAGCTGAGGGTGAAGGGCTTTTTTAAGCAGCAAAAAAACAGGCATCAGCCAAAATCGGGGCGGTCGAGGGGGGACCGTAGAGGGGGGATTTGGGCTGACACCTGTTATCGAATTGCGCCGGGAAAGCGCGGGAAAATGTTCTAGTTGAGGTAATTCATCGGGTTCTTGGTCTCGCCATTGACGATGACTTCAAAATGCAGATGCGGACCAGTGCTGTTGCCAGTGCTGCCAGCTAAGCCGACTTGTTCACCACGCTGGACGGTCTGCCCAACGGAGCACTGTACTTTGGAAAGATGCGCATAACGCGTTTTCAAGCCATTGTTGTGATCGATGACGACACAATAACCATAACTTCCGGTCCAGCCTGCAGTAACGATCTTGCCGCCAGCAGCTGCTTTGATCGGATCGCCGGTCCGTGCGGAAATATCGATGCCCGTGTGGAAACCACGACTTCTGGAACCATAGGGAGAATTGATCTTACCGGTTTTCGGCCAGGATAAGGGGCCGGTGCTGCCACGAGAAGCGACAGCTAAGGTAGAGGTACCTTGGGAAACCACTTGGGTGACAGGCTCTTGCAGGACGACTTCATTGAGCACATCCTTTTCTAAGGTCACGCCATTGGCTTCGGTGATATTATAAGTGACCAGCTTTTTGCCTTCTTGACCGGCGACTTTGACTTCTTTTTCACCGCGTAAAAGCGATGCAGTCTCTTCGGTCTGAGTGGCATAAGCGATACTTTCTTCAACAGTGACTTCTTTGGTCAGGCGAACGCTCAGCAGAGGCTGAACGGAATTGAGGGTCAATTCCTGACCGATCTGCAAACGCTCTGTCTGCAGCTGAGGATTGAGAGCTTTCAGCTCGTCCACCGTCAGACCATTGCTGGTAGCGATAGACCAGAGGGACTCGCCCTCAACGACTTCATGGATCTGGACGGCTTCTTTGCCGGCTTTGACAGCGGCTAAGACTTCATCAGCGCTTTGCAGCTGGCTGATGCGGACATTGGAGTTCTCTGTGCGGACGTCCTGCACAAAATCCATGGATTTGACAATAACATTAGGGTCGGAAACGGTATTTTCGGCCATCAAGGTGTCCAGCACCTTTTGGCACTCTGCTTCATTCGGCAGAACGAATTGACTTTCACCATTGTTGATGTTCAGGCAGGTGCCTGCGGTCAGCCATTCCAAATCATTTTCCAGAGCAGCTGTCAACTCTTCGGTGGTCATCTTTGGTGCAAATAAAACGTGAACTTTTTCTGCGCCGACGGTGTTGTAAACACCAGTCAGAGGCAGGGCGACGGAAGCTTCTTTGGCTTCCTGCGCTGTATGCATCGCGGTATCAAAGGTTGCTGTACTGCTGACATAGCCGATCGATCTGCCGTCAACGGTGACCTCATAACAGGTATTCATCGACAGGAAGGACAAAAGAACGATCGCTGCTACGACTACTAAGCCAGCTCCAAAATATTTCTCAGTATGTTGTGCTTTGAGCCAACTATAAAACTTACGGAATATCGATTCTTGTTTCATACGCTCTGCAGATAATCGTCAGAAAATCTGCTCATCGCCACCTTTCCTATGTAAAGCTAACATTTTCACAACCTCGGTCATTGTAACACAATTTACCAGAAAGTAAAAGGTTTGGCCGTGGATTGTAACCATTGTGTTACCATTTTGTCATGAATACAAGCATATATATAAGCTTTGGGCATTTGAGACGAGCTTATTATACGGTCGAATTGTGATGAAAATGTGAGGAGCGCTCGGTCTATGGAGCGTTTATGGTATTTGGCGTTTGTGATCAAGCCCCAAAAAAGACCAGCTTCGGCAATGGCTCCGAGGCTGGTCTTTTGCTGTTTGAGGGATATTACTGCTGGCGCAGCATTTTTTTGACTTGCAGATAAATGGCGCATTCCAGGCGCTTTTTCTGGAGGGTGCAGCCCATTTGGTAGGGCTCTTTGAGACTGCCGCCGTAGCGGAGATTATTGGCGTGGCAGCCACCGCTGCAATAAAAGCGCGCCCAGCACTGCATGCAGGTCGGTTTGGAAAGCACGTGGCTGGACTGGAACTCGGAGCAGATCTCCGGCACAGTGATGCCGTCAAAGACCGTACCGACTTTGAACTTGGGGTCGCCGACGAATTGGTGGCAGGGATAAAGATCGCCTTCGGGGCTGACGGCCAGATAGTCATGGCCGGAGCCGCAGCCGGAGAGGCGCTTGGGCAGGCAGGGACCGTGGCCGAGGTCAACGTTGAAATGGAAGAAGTTGTAGCCGTCACCGCTCTCATCATGCTGTAAATAATGGCGGGTCAGTTCGTCGTACTGCTGACAGAGGAGAGGCAGATCTTCTTCTTTTAAAGCGTAATCATATTTGGCTTCAGCGACGACGGGTTCCATGGATAATTCACGGAAGCCCAGGTCATCGACCATATGCGCCACATCGGCGGCGAAATCCAAATTGTTGTGGGTGTAGGTGCCGCGCAGGTAATATTCCTGGCCTTGGCGGGTCTTGACGAAGTCTTGGAATTTGCCGACGATGATATCGTAGGAACCGCTGCCGTTGGGGAAACGGCGCATGCGGTCGTTGGTCTCCTTGCGGCCGTCCAGACTGAGCACAGCGCTGATGCCTTCGTCATTCAAGAATTTCTGAACCTCATCGGTCAAGAGAACACCGTTGGTGGTCAGGGTGAATTTAAAAATTTTGTTGTGCAGCTTGCCTTGCTCTTTGCCGTAGGCCACCAATTCTTTGCACACGTCAAAATTGAGCAGCGGTTCGCCGCCGAAGAAATCGACTTCGATATGCTGGCGGTGCTTGGAGGACTGGATCAAAAAGTCCAGCGCTTTCTTGCCCACTTCCAGAGACATCAGCCCCCGAGGACCGCCGTAAGCGCCGGTATCGGCGAAGCAGTAGCTGCAGCGCAGGTTGCAGTCATGGGCCATGTGCAGGCAGATAGCCTTGACCAAAGGCTCAGTGTGCGGAACATAACTCTTGATCTCGGCATCGTCGCTGAAAAGCTGGCCGTTTGCAATAAGCGTCTCCATTTCGCCAGCCAATTCCAACGCTTCAGCACGGCCATAACGCTCAGCCAAAGCATAGACAGCCTCTTCCCAAGGCTTGTCCGCCAAGAGGTCGAGAAAATCCCAGGTCATCTCGTCGATCACATGCAGCGAGCCGCTGTTGATATCGATCAGGATGCGCAGGTCATCGAATTGAAATTTATGTATCCGGTTAAAATCCAAAGTTTCCACGGAATGATCAGCTTCTTTCTATAAATTGATAGTCATCGGTTTATTATAACATAGCATGCATAAATGACAAGCGGCTATAATTGGCGCTAAAAAATTTCATAGATCATCTGTATTTGTTTTGCGCGGCTAAGTCGGCTTCTGATGGCAATTCAGATGCTAACAGAAAATCAAGACTTGTTTGGCAGGTAGAAAAGTAGTATAATAATCAGTTATGAAGACAATAACAAATCAGCATCTGCGGATAAGCAGGCGAGCGTCGCTTCAACAAAATGGCGACAGCGGATGAAAATCAGCAATAAATCGTTGATTCCCCGCCTATTTGAAATATGCTATGCTTATACCAATGATGTCTTGGAGGAGGTCACGTAGTTATGAATGAAGCACAAACGAGCCGCATGGAAGAACTCAAGAGCAGAGCGAAACGCTGCTGCTGCAAATACTGCGGGGGTGAATTGACGCTCAGACGCATCGTCTACGGTGATGTGGAGGATGCGCGGGTAGAATTGTTCTGCAAGCAATGCAACCGTATCGAATACGGTGTGGAGCAGGAGATCTATTTGGCGGCCAAATACTTTGTCGATGAGATCGGCTTCAATGCCTTCAGCGATCTGGACGACAATGAAAAGACCCGGTCCATGAAGGTGGCCAAGGTCTCGGAGATCATCGCCTGGGGTTACAAAAACTTGGGCCATATCGACCGCAACGGCTTTACCGTACCGGTCAATGTGGACAAAACACTGATCGGTGAACGGCTGATCATGGATGAAGCCGATTTGCCGGAGGACTTTTAAAAGGGGTGAGCTATTGTGGAAGAGACAGTCATCAAGACCCAGAAGCTCTGCTGCAAAGTAGGCTACCGCTACCTTTTAAAGGATGTAGACTGGGAAGTCAAGAAGGGCGAGCATTGGGTGGTATTCGGCACCAATGGCTCGGGCAAGACGACGCTTTTGAGCATCGCAGCCGGTTTTAAGGCCCATACCAGCGGTAAGGTGCTGGTGTTCGGCGAGGAGTATTCTGCGGAAAATATTTTCAAGTTCCGCCAAAAGATCGGCTGGGTCAGCAGTTCGTTTTTTGACAAATGCTTAAACAGCGAAAAAGTGCTGGATATCGTTTTATCCGGCAAATTTGGCACCATCGGCATTGATTATGATGTGACCAATGCTGATCTGATCAAGGCTAAGGCGCTTTTAAAAGAGCTCAGACTGGCGAGCAAGTCGGATTATACGTTCGACCTGCTGTCTAAGGGCGAAAGACAGGACGTGCTCATCGCACGAGCGCTGTTCGCTGATCCAGAGATCTTGGTTTTGGATGAGCCCAGCACCGGCCTGGACGTTTTTGCCCGGGAATATCTGCTCAACACGGTGCAGAAACTGGCTGAGCATACGGATATGACCATCATCTTCGTTACGCACTATACGGACGAGATCTTGGCGGACTTTGACCATTGCCTGCTGCTCAAAAACGGCCGCGTCTATAAACAAGGCGTGACTAAGGAACTTTTCACCACAGAAGTCATCACAGATCTGTTGGATTATCCGGTGCGGGTGGAAGAGGACAATAACCGCTTCCGTCTGGAACTGGAAGTCAATTCCCGCATCCCAGAGATAATGGGTCGGGAATTAGTCGGGGAGGTGCAGTGAGATGGTCGCATTGCGTGATATGGTATGCGCTATGGCTGTCGGTGAGATGTCCAAGATGGGCTGCTTCGAAGAAGAATTCATCACCTATGGCTGTGCCTTTTGGCAGGAGGGCCGGATCAAATATCTGGTAACTGGCAAGGGCGAGAGCATGGAAGATTTTTTGGTGGAATGTGCGCTGAAGGATTGGTATCCTACGCCGGTGCACGTCCGCTTGGATCGTTCGCTGGTCGCTGCCGGCGAGCGTGAAGAGATCCGGCAGAATTACAAGCTGGAGACAGTGCGGGATCTGCGCCGGATGTATGACCGGGCCTTTTTCGACGCGATGGCGGAGATCGCTCAGGTACCAGCCAATGACAATGCCTATCCCCTGCTCATGGAGATCCAGGAGGAATTAGACGGCCGCTTTGACGATACGGAACTGCGGCTGTATGAAGACCTGGCGCGGCTGGCGCTAAGACGCAAAGTGCTGCGGCGGGGATCCTATCTGGAGATCGCAGCATGGCTTGCTGATACCCGCAGCCAGATGGCCGACGATGCGGTGGTCAAGGAACAAAACAGCCGGACGTTTGCCGGCTTTGCCAGCCTGCAGTCGGACGGCCGCTTGAAATATTATGTCAACGCGCAGCCGCAGACCGTGCAGGAGCGTCAGCGTGAAGAAGCTGCCAAAGGCCAGCTGGTCACCCCTGTGCTGCAAAAGACTTATTGGTTCAAGACGGAGAATCTCCTCGTGGCCAAGCGTCAGGAATTTGAAGCGCTGCTCAAAAGCCGCGTGAACGAGACTTATATGGCGCGCTTGCAGACGATCCATCAGCTGCCTACCGATCTGGCGCCGGACGTTTATCAAAAAGCCCTGACCCATTTGCAGGAGGTCAGCACACCAGAAGCCGTGGAAGCTTTTCGCAGCTATGGCCGCCTCTGGGGCACAGAAGCGTAAATAAAATAGAAGTGTTCATGATAAAAACCGAAGCAAGACCTTCATTTGGGGTCAGGCTTCGGTTTTTTGGCAGGCGCTAATGGATGCGGCGGGAGCTTGTGTTGAGCCGCCAGAGGGAGAGCAGGGCAAAGATGCCTGCTGTGAGGAGCAGCACGCCGATATGGAGCCAAGGCGCGGCTGTATGATCACCAAAGGTCAAGGTGATGCCTAAGGCGTTTTGAAAGCCGCTCAAGGCTTCTGGCGGTAAAGCAGCGAAGCTTTCTGCCAGCGGCTCGGCCAGCAGGATCTGCCGCATCAGGGCCGCGGCGTGGGAGAGCGGAAAAAGTTTGACCAGCCACTGGACTGCGGAGGGCAGGGTGCCGATGGGCAGATAGATGCCGGTAACAAAGCCGATCAGCGTGCCGATAATGGTGCCGGCCGTGGAAAAGGCGCTTTGGCTGTCAAAAAAGGTGACTAGGAAAAAGAGCATCGTGCTGGAAGCCAGGACAGAGAGCAGGATAACGCCCAGCATTTGCAGGATCGCTGCGGGCGAGAGCAAGGTGCCGCCGCAGAGGACGATATAGACCTCGCCGAGGACCAAAGCCAGCACCGTTAAGATAAGCCGATGATATAGGCCCCAAGGATGTAGCCGCCGGTGATCGCTCTGCGGCTGATGGGAGCGGCCAAAAAGTCGCGGTCGATCCGTTGGGTGCGGTCATTGATGACGAGGGCAAAGGCGCCCAGTGTGGCGGTGACGCTGGTCACAGAGAGGATGCCTGCGATCAGCCACTGTTGGATCAAAAGGGTGATGCCGGGCAGATCATAGTCAGCGCTCCAAACGTCGCCTAAAAAGACCACATACAGGCCAATGATGACCAGGACGCTGAGCAGGGAGAAAAAGACGGCGCTTTTCTGCCGGAAAAATATCTTGAGACTGCGGAGGGTGAGTTCAAGCATGCTGCGTGTCACCTCCTGCGATCTGCATAAAGACATCGTTCAAGGTGCCGTGCAGGACTTCAAAGCTTTCCAGATAGTCCTTTAGGGATGCCAGGAGTGGGATAGCCTCCAGCGTATGCTCGATTGTCAGCGTGACCAAGGCCTCCTGCTCATCGTAGTCAAGACCTTGCTGCGCAAGCTGAGCTAGGAGTGCCTGGCGGCTGGCAGGTCTAGGCGTGAGACGCAGCGTATCGGTACAGTACTGGGCTTGGAGGGCGGCGGGCGTACCGTGGGCAGCGATGCGGCCGTGATCCATGATGACGATATCATCAGCCGCCGCTGCTTCCTCCAGATAATGGGTGGTCAAAAGCACGGTCATGCCGCTGGAATTTTGCAGCGCACGGATCTGCGCCCAGACATCCGCGCGCGTTTGAGGATCTAGGCCAGTAGTGGGCTCATCCAAAAACAAGATCTCCGGTTGGTGGACCAATGCTCGGGCAATGTCGGCGCGCCTGCGCCAGCCGCCGGAAAGTTTTCCATACGGGCGGTCCAGATATTCGGTGAGGCGGCAGGCAGCAGCCGCTGCATCTACGGATTCCGTCAGTCTGCGGCCAGTGAGGCCGTAGAGACGAGCGCGGGTGAGCAGATTTTCCCGAATGGTGAGGAGCGGGTCCAGGACATTTTCCTGGAAGACCACGCCGATCTGGCGGCGGATGGCTTGATCCTCCCGTCCCAAGCGGTGACCGCCGATCTCGACGGTGCCGCCATCGGGAGTCAAAAGGGTGCAGAGCATGCTGATGGTGGTGGATTTGCCCGCGCCGTTGGTGCCCAAGAGGGCAAAAAGCTGACCGCGCTGAACGGTGAAGCTGATGTCTTCGACAGCCGTAAAGGTGCCGAAGTGTTTGCGCAGCTTGTTGACAGAAATGATTGGATCCATAGATAGGACCTCCTTTGACTGCCAGTGTAACCGGATGGGCACGGCAAAACAAGGGGGTCAGGGGCAGGGTGACTGAGGAGGGGGCTAAGCTGACCAAAAGGCCGCCTGACTTGCTTTTAAAAAGGAGAGCGGCCGCTGGGCAGTCATTATTCTCGGCGGGAGCGGATGCTTTGATTGATAGCGGCGGCCCATTTTGTGCAGGTGAGGTAGCTGATGACGTAGGTGATCAAATAGATGATCCCCAGCGACGGCGTGATCCGCCAAAGACCCAGCCAGGACAAGGCGATCATGCCAAAATAGGCACCTTGGGTAAAAACGACAACATAGCAGATCAAGAGGCGGAGGAGGATGTCCAGCCACAAGGGCGTGCTGCCGAACTGGTCGGCAATTTTTTCGTACAGCACCATCAACAGGGCGATGGATAAGGTCATGCAAAAGGTCTGCCAGGTGGTCTGACTGTTGAGCTCTGGGACGAAGGGCGTCGCAGAAAATGCTGCAAACAGCAGCTGAGCAGCCGTAAAACTGGTGCAGGTGATGAGCAGGATTTTTTTCACAGCGTATCGTCTCCTCAGGTAGTGAATTTTTGGCGAAAAGCCTGCAGATAGTGTTTGGATATGATGAGCTTCTCTCCATTGAGCAGTGTCGCTTCCAGGCGGCCGCTGAATTGGGCGCGCACCGACTGCACGACGGCGGTATTGAGGATGGTGCTTTTGGCGATGCGGACAAAGGGCGTATCGCCAAGGAGCGTTTCCAGTTCGTACAGCTTTTGGCTGCAGCGATAGACTTCCTTGTATGTATATAGGAAGACTTTGTTGTCCACGGCTTCAAAATAATAGATGTCTTCCAGCGCGATGGGCGTGGTGATGCCGTCTTTTTCGGCCATGATGGAAAAGGCGTAGAGCTTGATCTGCTCGATCAGCCGCTTGAGCCGCTCATCCATCAGGCCGCAGGTAATGTGGATCTCTGTCTCTTGGCAATCCAGGGTTTGTTCGATGAAAAGCTTCATGTGCTCACCTCGGGCGTTAAAGTGGATGGTCTTAGTGTACAAGAAGCCGGTGCAGCATGCAAGGCGAGGCGCCTTAAGTTGACTTTTCAAGCGGTCAAGATGACTGCCTGAAGCTTGTGAAAATCGGCGCACAAAGCCTGGCGGGAGGAATACTGTATACTAATGAGAAGTTGGCGGTTTTTTGTTGACAAAGCCTTTAAAATCTTATAAAGTAACCTCAAAAGCATAGACATTCATCGGGTGAAAAATTCGGGAGAGACTGTATGCACAGCGCCGAAGGGGTATAGCCAAAAACTCTCAGGCAAAAGGACCGAATTTGGACGATACTCTGGAAAGCTGCTCCGGCAGCGCCGAAGAAGCAATCTGCCGCAGGGCGGAGAATCTTTCAGGTCAAAGGACAGAGGCACAACATTGATGTGTCTCTGTTTTTTTGTTGTCTAAAATTCGGGAAGCCTGCGCTTTGCCGAAAAATCGCATAAGAAATGGGGTACTCAAATGGAGTTAACAACACCGTTATACGATGAGCATGTCAAGGCCAAGGGCAAGATCGTCCCCTTTGGCGGTTATCTGCTGCCTGTGCAGTATGCATCAGGCGTCATCGCGGAACATATGGCTGTCCGCCAGCAGTGCGGCCTTTTTGATGTCTCGCACATGGGCGAAGTGGTTTTTAGCGGCCCGGACGCTTTGGCCAATATCCAGATGCTCCTGACCAACAATTTTGCCAGCCTGGTGCCAGGCAGAGTGCGCTACAGTCCGATGTGCAATGAAGAAGGTGGTATTGTCGACGACCTGATCGTCTATAATATCGATAATGACCATTATCTCGTCGTGGTCAATGCGGCCAATCGCCATAAGGATGTGGCCTGGATGCAGGCGCATCTTTTCGGTGACGTGCACTTCGAGGATATTTCCGACAGCGTGGCTCAGCTGGCTTTGCAGGGGCCAAAGGCGCGCGAGGTCTTAGCCAAGGTCTGCCGGGCAGAGGATATCCCTAATAAATATTACAGCTTCACCAAGGAAGCCCCAGTGGCGGGCATCACTTGTCTGGTTTCTCAGACTGGCTATACCGGCGAAGACGGCTTTGAGCTGTACTGCGCCGCTGACGATGCATCGGCACTTTGGCAGGCGCTTTTGACAGCGGGGCAGGACGAAGGGCTGATCCCCTGTGGTCTGGGTGCGCGGGATACGCTGCGCATGGAGGCTTCTATGCCGCTTTACGGCCACGAGATGGATGATGGGGTAACGCCGCTGGAGACAGATCTGGGTATTTTTGTCAAGATGGATAAAGCAGATTTCATCGGCAAGAAAGCGCTTGAGGCTAAGGGCGAACCGACCATCACCCGCGTAGGGCTCAAGGTCACCGGCCGCGGCATCGTCCGCGAGCACTGCACGCTTTATCAGGGCGATCGGGAAGTGGGTCATACCACCTCCGGCACCCACTGTCCGTTTATCGGCAGCGCTATCGCGATGGCCTTGGTGGATAAGAGCGTAAGCGCCATCGGCACCGTGTTGGAAGCTGACGTGCGCGGCAGACGGATCGCTGTCGAAGTGATCCCCACACCGTTTTACAAACGCAGTAAATAAATCGTTTATAAGCCTTATTTTAAAATAACAATATGGAGGAATATCACATGTCTGAATTAAAATTTGCCAAATCTCACGAATGGGTCAAGGAAATCAGTGCTGGCAAGGTACAAGTCGGCATCAGCGAGCATGCGCAGGAGGCTATGGGCGATCTGGTCTTCGTCAATCTGCCGGAGGTAGGCGATTCTTTGGAGATCGGTGACGTATTTGCAGACTTGGAGTCCGTCAAAGCTGTATCGGACATCTACAGCCCGGCTTCCGGCATCGTCAGCGCCATCAATGAGGAACTGCTGGATGCGCCGGAAGCGATCAACCAAAATGCCTATGAAGCCTGGCTCATCGAGCTGGACAATGTCACTGAGCTGAGCGAAGAATTGATGAGTGAGGAAGAGTATCAGGCGTACATCGCAGCAGAGGAGGCTTAAACATGGGCTCCTATATCCCTTCGACATCAGAAGAACGGCAGGCTATGTTAGAAACGATCGGTATAAACGACATCCATGAGTTGTTCGCCCATGTACCGCAGGAAGCGCTTTTGTCTCGGCCGCTGGATCTGCCGGAAGGGCAGTCCGAGCGGGACGTGGCGCACGCCATGCAGGCCATGGCTGCCAAAAATGTGATCTTTGACCACATTTTCCGCGGTGCAGGCGCGTATAAGCACTACATTCCCGCCGCTGTCAAGCGCATCACTTCCAAAGAGGAATTCGTCACTGCCTACACGCCGTACCAGGCTGAGATCAGCCAGGGCGTGCTGCAAGGCATCTTTGAATATCAGACCATGATCTGCGAGCTGACCACCATGGAAGCGGCCAATGCGTCCGTTTATGACGGCGCTACCGCGGCGGCTGAGGCTGCGGCCATGTGCCGCGACCGCAAGCGCAGCAAAGTCTTGATCTCAGCGGCTGCCCATC
>CABVBB010000024.1 GCA_902496505.1 uncultured Peptococcaceae bacterium | reverse complement strand
AAGACCTGTCTTGATCCTCAAAAATGAAAAAGGTGAATATGACCGCGTTGCGATCTATCACAGCAAAAAAGATGCAGAGCCTTTATGCGTCCTGAAACATGACGACTTAGTCATCAACGTCTTAGACGAATGCTTGATGAAGAACGACCCCAGCAAGAAAGGTACCTGCACCCGTACCTACAAACTGATGGACATCGCTCCAGATGGCAGCCATGTTCGCTTTATGGCCGTTTCCACCATGGATATCACCAACGACCATATGTGGCATCCTAAATCTCTGTACAAAGATGTTGTAGAAAACGTTGGTTATGTACCACCAGTATCTGCAGCAGGTCATACTGATATCGATTTAGTAGAGCGGGTCATCCTGCCTTTGTGGGATAACTATTCTCAGTGGCAGGCCAGCGCTCTGAATTACTTGATGAGCCAGCAGGGCTTCGAGATCATCTTCTCTCATATCCATGAAGTCGATGCCTGCGGTCATAACTTCTGGTATTTAGGCAAAGAACGTAAAGACATCGGCAACGATGAAGAACGTTATCAAAGAGCGATCGAAGAGACCTATCGTATCTGCGATGATTACATCGGCCGCTTCTATCACTTCCTGGATGAGGGTTGGACCATCTTTATCTTCTCCGACCACGGCCTGTTGACCACTCCAGAAGACCACAACCCACTGATCGGCGATGCTTTTGGCTGCAACGTCAAAGTTATGCAGGAATTGGGCTACACCGTTCTTAAAAAAGACGAAAATGGCAATGAGATCAAAGATATCGACTGGACCAAGACTCGTGCAGTCGCTACCCGCGGCGGTCACATCTGGATCAATCTCAAAGGCCGCAATGCAACTGGTATCGTTGACCCAGAAGATAAGTACGAATTAGAAGGTCAGATCATCTCCGATCTGTACAGCTATCGCTTCCCAGAAACCGGTAAACGGGTCATCTCCATCGCTCTGCGCAACAAAGACGCTGTGCTCTTAGGCGCTTATGGTCCAGAATGTGGTGATATCCTCTACTGGTTGGAAGAAGGCTACAACCGTATCCATGGTGACTCCTTATCCACCGTATTAGGCTACAGAGGCACCTCCGTATCCCCAATCTTCATTGCTGCTGGTAAAGGCCTCAAAGAAGGCTATAAGACCGATCGTATCATCCGTGAAGTCGACTTCGCTCCGACAGTTGCTGCCTTGGGCGGTGTCAGAATGACCAAAGAGTGCGAAGGCGCTCCTGCTTATCAGATCTTTGCGGAAGAGTTCTAAAATCATATAGTACAGTTTAAAGCGCGAGCGCCCTCCACCGGTGCTCACGCTGCAAACTGGAAGATGCAGCACAAAATAGGAAGGTATATATTTTGTGCTGCTCTTTTTTATATTCATAATCAGAATTGACAAAATATTTATCTGGGAGATGAAATATATGGCGCAATCAGCTAAGAAAGACCTTACGTTGCTGCACGCTTTGATCACTGTATTTTTAATGTTTGGCTTTGCTCAGGTCGTACCGCCTCTGGGGAGCATCACGCCCTACGGTATGAAGATCTTGGGCATTTTTATAGGTCTGCTCTATGGCTGGACCGCCAGCAATCTGATCTGGCCCACTTTCCTGGGCATGATCGCTCTCGTTTCTACCGGCGCTTTTACCATGAAGGAATTTTTCGCCCTGAGCTTTGGTAATGAAACAGTCGTTTTCTTGATGGTCTTATTCGTTTTCACTGGTCTGGTCGATGCGGTCGGCCTGATCAAATTCATCGCCAATTGGTTCGTCAGCCGCAAATGTGTCAACGGCCGCCCGTGGGTCTTTTCCACCTTGGTCATCTTCGGTGCTTTCGTGGCCGGCGGCTTCATCAATATGTTTGCCGCACTCATCGTCTTTTGGGGCATCATTTACATTGTCTCGGATATGTTTGGCTTCAAGCCTTATGATAAATACCCCACGCTGATGATCTTTGGCATCGCTATCGCCAGCTTCCTGGGCGGTTCGGTCATGCCGTACAAGCTGGTGCCTTTAGCCATGATCGGCGCCTATGACAAGATGCTGGCGGCTGCAGGCTTGGGCTCAGGCATCAACTTCATGCAGTATGTCTCCTATTCGCTGCCAGTAGCCATCGCGCTCACGGCGCTTTATATCCTCATCTGCCGCTTCGTTTTCCGGCCGGATCTCAAGGACCTGCAAAAGATCAGCACGGATTTCGTTAATCCGGAGGATCTCAAGCTGTCGGCCAAGCAGAAGACCGTTTTTGTGCTGCTCATCATTTTCATCTTCCTGATGCTGGCGCCGGGCTTTTTGCCCAAAGGCTGGGGCTTCACCTGGTTCATCAACCAGATCGGCATCGGCGGCTGCGTGATGCTTCTGCTCATCGTCACCTTCTGGCTGAAATTTGACGGCGAACCGCTGATGGATTTCAAAGCGATGGCTCACTTGGGTATGGCCTGGGAACCGTATGTGATGTTTGCGCTGATCTTACCGTTTACCACCATTTTCACGAGCGCAGAGACGGGCATCTCCCAATTCATCGTGACCGCGCTGTCGCCGATCTTTGTCGGCAAGCCGACGATCCTCTTTATTTTGCTTTTCATCCTGATCCCGACCATCCTCACCAATATCGCCAACAATATGGTCGTGGGCATCGCTTTCCTGCCGATCCTCTTATCCATCGGCGTCAATCTGGGCGTCAATATTAATGCTTTGTTCGTCACGCTCATTTTCGCCGTCAGTTTGGCCTTTGTCACTCCGGCAGCTTCTCCTGGTGCAGCCATCGTCTTCTCCAATGTCAGCTGGCTGCGGGCCAAAGATATCTACAAATACGCCAGTATCTACATCGTCATCGCGTTTGTTTTCCTGGTGACCGTTGGTCTGGCTTGGGCTAATATCATTTTCTAAGTGCAAAAAAATAAGGCGTCTCGCGCGAGCGCTGACGGCTGAGCCGATCCCTGCCTCATGCAGGGATCGGCTTTTTGGGCTGCCCTATTATTCCAGTCAATAGCTGGCTATAAAAATGAAGTATTTCTCAAATTATGAAAAGCACGTTATAATGTAATCATCGAATAAAGAAAATTTATTTTCGCCGCTCTTCTGCGGCAGGCACTGCGTCTGATGACGCTGCATGTTATATTCTTAAGGAGGAATTATTATGGGTAAACCAACAGTCCATCCTACTGGGACAACGATCTACAATCCTGAAAAATGCTGGAACGGCTACACACTCTTCCAGGCTAATGAACACGGTGCAATGCTGATCGATATGAACGGCAAAGTGGTTCATTTCTGGAAAGAGCTTTACGGCTTCCCCAATAAACTCTTAAAAGGCGGCCATGTCATGGGCAACAGAGGTACCCGTGATACCAAATACGGCTATCAGGATGGTTTGGATCTGGTCGAAGTTGACTGGGATGGCAATGTCGTTTGGGAGTTCACCAAACATGATTACATCCAAGACCCTGGCTATGAACCACGCTGGATGGCTCGTCAGCATCATGACTACCAGAGAGAAGGCAACCCAGTCGGTTATTATGTACCAGGCATGGATGCCAAAGTTGGCGGCGGCAAGACCTTAGTCTTGGCTCACAACAACGTGTACAACCATAAGATCTCCGATAAAAACTTGTTGGATGACACCATTTACGAAGTCGACGAAAACGGCGAAAAGATCTGGGAATGGCATTCCAACGAACATTTCAGAGAATACGGCTTTGATGAAGCAGCCAAGAACGTCTTGTTCCGCTCCCCGAACATGCATGAATGCGGCGGCGGCATGGGCGACTGGATGCACATCAACTCCATGAGCGTATTAGGTCCTAACAAATGGTATGACCAAGGTGACGAACGCTTCCATCCAGACAACATCATCTGGGATGCTCGTGAAGCCAACATTCTGGCGATCATCAGCAAAGAGACCGGCAAAGTCGTTTGGAAATTAGGTCCTGACTACAACGAGACCAAAGAATCCCGCCGCATCGGTGTGATCATCGGTCAGCATCACGCTCACATGATCCCACGCGGTCTGCCTGGCGAAGGCAACATCTTAGTTTATGATAATGGCGGTTGGGCAGGCTATGGCGTACCAAACCAATTCTCCGCTGGTGAAAAAGCTTCTCGTCGTGACCACACCAGAATTCTGGAGATCAACCCTGTGACCATGAAGATCGTTTGGCAGCATACGCCTTCCGAAGCAGGTCATTTACAGCCATTCCATTCTCACTATTTCTACAGCCCCTTCATCAGCTCTGCACAGAGACTGCCGAACGGCAACACCTTGATCACTGAGGGTTCCGGCGGCCGCTTGATGGAAGTGACCAAAGACCATGAACTGGTTTGGGAGTACATTTCTCCGTACTGGGGCAAATCCTTCCGTCTGAACATGATCTATCGTGCTTATCGTTATCCGTATGACTATGTACCACAGCTGCCGACTCCGACCGAAGTAGCCATCGTTCCACCAGACAATGACGACTTCAGACTGCCGGGCGCTGCACCAAAAGACATTTTGGATGAAGTGACCGTTACCGTTGAAGGCACCACCGGTTATGGCGACGTCGACGGCTTCTGCGTCAAGACAGAGGATGAGACCCCTGTTGTTGCTGACGATGAAGACGACGAAGACGGCATTGCAGGTCAGGTCAAACTGTAATAAAACTTGCCGGAAAGCCTTCGGGCTGACGGCCAAAGTTCAGCTTATAAAAAAAAGCAGGGCCCACGCTTTGTGTGGGTCCTGCTTTTTTGATGAAAAATAAAAACCAGTCCGGATCTCGGACTGGCTTTTTGGCTGCTGCTCAATAGTAGACTTGGCCGCGCTTGGTCGAAGCCTGTTCCTGCGGCAGGGGCGTGGGCACGGGATTTTCCTTTTGCAAACGGGTGTAGAGATTGCGGATAGTCTCCATGGTGCGCGTTTCGATCAGGGTAGGGCGGGACTTGGCGGAATAGGCCATATACGTGGTCAGAGTGACGCCGAAGTCGCTGATGGGGACGGGGGTGATGAGGCCTGACTGGACATAGATATCATCCAGCGCCATCAGCTTAGGGAGGATAGCGTAGGCAAAACCCTGGGCAACGGCTTTTTTGATGCTTTCACGATCGCTGAAGGTGAAATAGTTGTGCGATAAGGGCTGCTTGTCGCTGGGCGATTCAAAGGTGGTCATGGTGGCGTGATCTTTGAAAAACGCCTGCGTGAAGGGCTCCAGATCAGCCAGCTGGATGCTTTTTTTGCGCAGCAGCGGATGCTGGTGATGCAGAAAGACCACCATTTCGTCTTCGTAGAGATCTTCGATGATCAGATTGTTTTTAGCAGCCTCCTGCATGGTGATCTCCCGCGTACTCAGCGAATAGGTGCCGATGCCGATGGTGGCCGGGCCTTCGACCAGAGATTGGATGGTCTTGCTGGGGCGGCGCTCGGTGATATTGAGATTGATATTGGGATAATCCTTTTTCAGCGTGAACATGAGTTCAAAGATCAGGGCGTTGCAGGTGACGGGCGCAGCGACGAGAAAAACATCGCCTGCCACTTGTTCCTGGATGCCGGAGATGGCTTTGACCCGCTCGATCTGCTGGACGATCACTTCGGCGATCTCCACCAGCTGTTCGCCCTGTGGGGTCAGGGATACGCCATGGCTGGAGCGGCGAAAGATCTGATAGCCCAGTTCTTCCTCCAGATTTTGAATGGCGGTGCTCAAAGAAGGCTGGGTGATGAAAAGCTTTTTGGCAGCCTTGGACATAGATTTGTAGCGCGCGATCTCAACGACATATTGAAACTGTTCTAGGCGCATAAATGTCTCCTCCTACTGCAATATAAGGAAAGTATATTGCCGGAAAAATGTAATGTAGTTCTATTATATAGGTTTGGGATATATTTAGCAACTTTTTCCGCAAAAGCACTGGCGCGAGGCCAGACCGTGTGCCCGCAGACAAAAAAACGGCCTGATTTGTACATTTTGGGCACAAAGGGGCAACAGCAGGCGTTTAAAGGGATATTTAAGGAAGAAAACTGCTTGGGATGCGGCCAATAAAACGGCAAATGAATTTATAAAGTGAAATAAAACACATAAAAAATAAGGTCAAAAGGCAAAAATAACTAATATTATAAAGAAAAACGGCACTAACGCATAAGAAAAAACAGATGCTTTTGACGCCGTGTATGCAGTATTTTTGGCAAAACTCTATTGTAAATGCTATAAATATTTAGTAAGATAGTGCACATACAGTAGACAGATGTATTCAGCAAAAAAACAAAAAAGAGGAGATGGAGAGAATGGATTTTATCATGGCGATTAACGACAAGGTAAACGCCTTTGTATGGGGGCCGATCATGCTGGCTCTGTTAGTAGGTACAGGTGTTTATCTGAGTGTTCGTGTAGGCTTCATTCAGGTTGGCAAGTTTGGTTACATGTGGAAGAATACGATCGGTACTTTGTTTGATGGGAAACACAAAGATAAGCTGGTCGACGGCATCACCCCCTTCCAAGCTGTGTCTACTGCTTTGGCCAGTACAGTAGGTACTGGTAATATCACCGGTATTGCTACCGCCATCACCATCGGCGGACCGGGTGCTGTTTTCTGGATGTGGGTCAGTGCATTTTTCGGCATGGTGACCAAGTACTCCGAAATTTTGCTGGCTTTGACCTTTAGAGAGAAAAACGCCAAAGGCGAAAACGTCGGCGGCCCAATGTACTATATCGAAAATGGTTTAGGCTGGAAATGGATGGCCGTTCTCTTCGCGATCTTTGCTGCCCTGGCTTCCTTCGGTATCGGCAACATGACACAGTCCAACTCCATCGCTCAGGCTTTGGAACAGACCTTCAGTATCCCAACTTGGATAAGCGGCGTTATTGTAGCGATCGTTGTCGCAGTCGTTATCTTGGGCGGTATCAAGAGTATCGCCAGTGTCAATGAAAAAGTTGTACCATTTATGGCTGCTTTCTATATCGTTTGTGCAGTTATCGTCCTGATCGTTAATTTTCAAAATATCCCTCATGCGTTCGCACTGATTTTTGAAAATGCCTTTACCCTTCCTTCTGCAGCCGGCGGTGCTGCTGGTTACACTATCGTTATGGCTATGCGTTATGGCTTCGCCCGCGGCGTATTTTCCAATGAGGCTGGCTTAGGCAGTGCGCCTATCGCTCACGCTGCTTCCAGCACGCAGGATCCTGTTGAACAGGGCTTATGGGGCATCTTTGAAGTTTTCCTGGATACCATCGTTATTTGTACGTTGACCGCTTTAGTTGTTTTGACCTCCGGTCTGTGGAACACCTCCGGCTTGGACGGCGCACCATTAAGCATCGCAGCCTTCAATCAGGCGATCCCGCACATCGGCGGCTATGGCGTGACCATCGGTATGGTGCTCTTTGCGACCTCCACCATGTTCGGCTGGTCCTACTACGGTGAGAAAGCGTTGGAGTATCTGTTCAAAAGTACCAGCGCTGGCACCATCAGAGTGGTGATCATCGTTTACCGCTGCTTGTTCGTTATTGCAGCTGTTGTCGGTGCGATCGGCGGTTTGAAGGCTGTTTGGGCTATCGCCGATACCCTCAATGGTTTGATGGCTATCCCGAACTTGATCGCCCTCTTGGCTTTGAGCGGCGTCGTTATCAAGACCACCAAAAAAGGCTTCGAAAGAAGAAAGAACAACGAAAACTATCCGGAAGGCGAATGCAACTGGCCGGATTGCTATTAATAAGTAGAAAAAAAGTCAGCGCCGGCGAGCGCTGGCTTTTTTTATTGCCCTGGGCGCAAGGAATGATTGTACTGGCGTGCAGAAACTGGTATACTTAAAGGACGTAAAGAATGGCAGCACTTTGGTGCATGCAAAGAAAGAGGTTTTGAAATGCTGGATTTTGATTACGCAGGCGATCCAGCGGTTTTGCCGCCGCTGACGCTGGCCTATGTAGGCGATGCGGTCTATGAATTATATGTGCGCTGCCACCTTTTGGAGCAGAGCAATAAGGTGCACAATCTGCACAAGTTAGCTATCCGACGGGTGAACAACAATACCCAGGCAGCCCTGCTTGAGCAGATATTGCCGGAATTGACGGAAAAAGAAGCGGCGGTAGCCAAGCGCGGGCGCAATGCCAAGTCCGGTCAGGTGCCCAAAAATGCGGATGTGGTGACTTACCGCTGGAGCACAGGTCTGGAAGCGCTGGTGGGCTATTTATATTTAGCGAAGCAGGAGGAGCGGCTGCGCTGGATCCTTGGAGAGATCGAAGGGATCGTGGCGGCGTATGAGCAGCAGGAGGCGAAAAAATGAAGATAACTAATTTTGAAGCGACTGGTCTCCAGACAGTGGAAGATTTTTTGAAGACGGTGCCGGAAGTCCGGAAAGCGACCTTAGCGGAGATCTTGCAGACTTGCAATGTGGCTTTCGTTGCAGAAGGGATCAATCGCCTGCAAAGTACGCTGCTTTGTGAGCTCAAAGCGTCCTATGTCCAGCAGAGTCAGCGTTATGTGCAGGTAGCGGCAGATGGCTACACCCTGCCCCAGCTACGGCCGGAGGATGAGATGCAGGCAAGGATGCTCATTGACGAGGCTTTGGCGCTCTATCAGGAGATGACCGAACTCAAGGAGCAGAAGCCCGGCCGGCCCAAGATCGAAAATTACCGCTATGGCATACCCATCGAAGACGGGCGTTATATCCTGCCTTTGGCAGTGAAGACGAATATCAGCGTGGCCATGAGCGGAGACAAGCTGTTGGCGCTGTACCAATTATTTGCGGATGAACGTTATGCCGCGCTGTTTGCAGAGTTCAAAGAGGCGCTGGCAGCGCTTTTGCCGCCGGATCTGGCGCAGAAGCTGCAAGCATTCGATCATGAACAGGCAGATACGGCGCAGACAGAAGCCTTCTATCATGAGCAGCTGGCGGCTTTGACCGCAGAGCAGCCGGTGCAGCTGTTTCAGGCCTTTGAGAATATGATCCTCAAGGCAGGCCTAGGCGCGATGACCAGCACCATGAGCAAAACGCCCTCAGAGATGCTGGATAAGTGGGGCGATGAGGCTACGGAAAAAGCGCGCGGCGTCGCTGGCCGGGTGATGGGCTACGGTCATGACAGCGTCATCGAGCAGGCGCGAGCGACCTTAGGCATGCGGTTTTCTTTGGTCACCTATCATCAGCAGGTCAGACACCGCTTGAGCAGCAATTATCGGGAGGATCTGGAAAATCTCATCGATGAGGATCGCCAGATCGTGCTGCCGCCGACGATTGCCGCCTCCGCTTTTGCCGAGCGCTTTCAGGCACTGGCTGCGCGGTTCCGAGTTTTTCGTCGCCAGCTCAAACGCGATTATCACGCCGGAGAACATCTGTATTTTTTGCTCAACTGCGATCCGATCAAGGTGATCATGGGCGCCAATGCCCGCATCGAAAACGGTATGCTGGCCGAGCGCATCTGCAATAACGCCCAGTGGGAGATCCGCACGCTTTCCGTGCGCAAGCTGGAACTTTTGCGCAGCTTATCAGAAGAACTGTATAAAAACGCGCTGCCACCTTGTGTTTACGGCACCTGCCGCGAGGGTAAGCTATCCTGCGGGCGGGCAGCAGAAATGCGCCAGCGCTATTTAAAAGAAGAATAAAGTCTGCTGGGCTAGAACATGATAAAGAGGAGGAAGTGACGGCGATGGGAGAGATCTTTGGCCGTAATCCCGTGCTGGAAGCGCTGAAGGCCGGGACAACGATCAATAAATTGATAGTAGCAAAAGGGGAGCAGAAGGGCTCCATCCAGGAAATATTGCGTCTGGCAAAAGAACAGCGTGTTCAAGTGCAGCTGGTCGAAAGAAACAAATTGGATAAAATGTTCGCTGGGCAAAATCACCAGGGCGTGGCGGCACAGATCGCTACAGCGGATTATGTGGATTGGCAGGATATGCTCCAAGCTGCGAAGGATAAAGGTGAGGATGTGCTGCTCGTCATCCTGGACGAACTGGAAGATCCGCACAATCTGGGCGCGATCCTGCGCAGCGTCGATGCGGTAGGCGCCCACGGCGTCATCATCCCCAAGCGGCGGGCCGTACCGCTTACTGACGGTGTAGCCAAAGCCTCAGCTGGAGCGGTAGAGCATGTACCGGTAGCGCGGGTAGCCAATATCGCTCAGACCATTGATGAGCTCAAAAAACGCGGCGTTTGGGTGGCTGGCGCCAGCATGGACGGCCGAGAGATGTACGGTCAGGACCTCAAGGGCCCCTTGGCCCTGGTCATCGGCAGTGAGGGCAAAGGTATCAGCCGTCTGGTCAGCGAGAAATGCGATTTTTTGGTCTCCATCCCTATGCGGGGCAAGATCAATTCCCTCAATGCCTCTGTAGCCGCCGGGCTGCTTTTATATGAAGCGTACCGCCAGCGTGTGATGGGGTAAAAAGCCGTGAAAGAATATCTGATTATCGACGGGTACAATATCATCAACGCCTGGCCGGAACTGGATGCGATCAAAGAAGAAGATCTGGATTATGCCCGCAGCAAGCTCATCGACATCATCAGCGAGCATGCCGCCCTCACTGGGCGGATCACGACCATCATCTTTGATGCCTATTTGGTCAAAGGCAATATTGGCAGCCGGGAAATGATCGGCGGTATCGAAGTGATCTACACCAAGGAAGGCATCACTGCTGACATGGCCATCGAGCGCATGACGGCGCAGTTACCTAAGCACTGCAAGGTCTTTGTGGCCACCTCAGACCGCTTGCAGCAGGAAACGATCTGGGGCAAAGGGGCTTTCCGCATTTCCGCTATGGAGCTTTACCGTGAAGTCCAGATGGCCAAGACGGATCACCGCAAGCGCAATGCCCCCAAACTGTATACAGCGGATCGGCTGGAAGACCGGCTGCATCCAGAGATTAGGGAAAAATTGGAAAAAATGCGGCTCAATAAGCAAGAATAGCTATTGACAAGATATGGAAATTAAAGTAAAATTTATTTATTCGCTCAAGCGAAAATAACATAGGTGTGGTATATGGACAAAAAGAGTGGTGATAATATGGAATGCGCGGCAGTAAGAATGACCAATGTCCCGTTAGACGAGATGGAAGATGAAGATCTGGTCTGTCTGGCACGGGAGGGTGACGAAGAAGCATTAGAGTTTTTGATCAATAAATACAAAAATTTTGTAAGAGCCAAGGCGCGGACCTATTTTTTGGTTGGAGCGGATCGGGAAGATATCATCCAGGAAGGTATGATCGGCATTTATAAGGCCATCAGAGACTACCGCAGTGACCGGCTGGCTTCTTTTCGGGCTTTCGCTGAACTGTGCATCACCCGGCAGATCATTACGGCCATCAAGACGGCCACCCGGCAGAAACATATCCCGCTCAATTCCTATGTTTCTCTGAATAAACCCGTTTTTGACGACGAATCCGAACGGACCCTGATGGATATCATGGTGCCAGGCGTGACCACTGACCCGGAAGAATTATTGATCAGTCAGGAAGAAGTGGCTGATATTGAAGGCAAAATGGACGAGCTTTTGAGTCCTTTGGAAAAAGAAGTGGTGGATCTTTATCTGGAAGGCAAGTCTTATATCGAGATCGCTGAGCAGTTGGGAAGGCACGTCAAAAGCGTTGACAACGCGCTTCAGAGGGTCAAAAGAAAACTTGAAGGCTGTTTGAAAAAAAGAAATTAAAAAAAGTGTTGACAAGAATGGGTCAATCATGTAGAATAACATTCGTCGGTAATGAGACATGCCGGTGTAGCTCAATTGGCAGAGCAGCTGATTTGTAATCAGCAGGTTGCGGGT
>CABVBB010000023.1 GCA_902496505.1 uncultured Peptococcaceae bacterium | reverse complement strand
CATGCATTCTTCACAAAATGAGCAGGACTCCCGTCATTATGCCATCGCTGCCAAACTCCCCATGTTGGAGCCCGCTGACAGCGCTGAATGTCTCGCTTATACCAAGCAGGCCTATGAGCTCTCCGAACGATTCGATACACCGGTCCTGATCCGGCTGACCACCCGCGTGGCCCATTCTCAAAGCATCGTCGAAACCGGCGAACGCGCTGGCGACGAACTGAAGCCTTACGAAAAAAATGCAAAGAAATTCGTCATGGTCCCTGCTCACGCCAAAGCCCGCCACCTCGTCGTGGAGGAACGTTCCAAAAATCTGACCGCTTATGCAGAGACCACCCCGCTCAACACCGTTGAGATGCACGACACCAAGATCGGCGTCATTGCCGCCGGCATCACCTATCAATACGCTAAAGAAGCCTTAGGCGACCAAGCCAGCTACCTCAAGCTGGGTCTGATCAATCCCCTGCCAGTCGATCTGATCAAAGATTTCGCCGCCAAGGTCGATACGCTCTACGTCATGGAAGAATTGGATCCTGTGATCGAAGACCACTGCCGCCGCATCGGCGTATCCGTCATCGGCAAAGAAGCCTTCACCTATGTCGGCGAATACACCGCAGCCATGATCCGCGAGAAGCTCCTCGGCCAAAGCCGCGACTGCTTCCACTGCGATCTCACCGCCCCCGGCCGTCCGCCGGTGCTCTGCCCAGGCTGCCCGCACCGCGGCACCTTCCATGTGCTGTCCAAAATGAAACTCAATGTCTCCGGCGACATCGGCTGCTACTCCTTAGGCGCCTCCGCCCCGCTCTCCGCTATGGACACCACCATCTGCATGGGCGCTTCCATTTCCGCCCTGCACGGCATGACCAAAGCCCGCGGCACAGAATTTGCCCAAAAGAGCGTTGCTGTCATCGGTGACTCCACCTTTATGCATTCCGGCATGACGGGACTTTGCGATATCGTGTACAATAAAGGTATTGCCACTGTCCTCATCCTGGATAATTCCATCACCGCCATGACCGGCCACCAGCAAAACCCCACCACCGGCTTCACGCTCAAAAATGAGCCCACCAACGCCGTGGATCTGGCCGCCGTCTGCCGCGCCTTAGGCGTCAAACGGGTACGCGAAGTCGATCCCTTCGATCTCAGCGGACTGGAAGCCATGCTCAAAGAAGAACTGGCTGCCGACGAACCCTCTGTGATCATCGTCAAACGCCCCTGCGCGCTGCTCAAAGGCGTCAAGCACAATCCGCCGCTCAAAGTGGCCTCCGATCAATGCCGTTCCTGCCGTAAATGTATGCAGATCGGCTGCCCGGCCATTTCCTTCAGCACCGGCAAAGCCGTCGTTGACACCACGCTCTGTGTAGGCTGCGGCCTCTGTCAGCAGCTCTGCCCCTTCGGCGCAATCCAATAATCACAAGGAGGCTATCCCTATGCCAACCAATATCATGTTTGTCGGGGTCGGCGGTCAAGGCACCCTGCTGGCCAGCAAAATTTTAGGCCGAGTCCTCATCGAAAAGGGCTACGACGTCAAAGTATCCGAAGTCCACGGCATGAGTCAGCGCGGCGGCAGCGTCGTCACCTATGTCCGTTACGGCGATAAAGTCTATTCCCCCACTGTCGAAGCCGGTGAAGCCGATATCATCCTCGCCTTTGAGCAATTAGAAGCCCTGCGCAGCTTAAGCTGCCTCGCGCCCCAAGGCACCCTCATCGTCAATACCCAGACCATCGAGCCCATGCCCGTCATCACTGGCAGCGCCGCGTATCCTCAGAATATCATTCCTGCCATGGAAGCCACCGGTGCTCAGATCGTAGCCGCTGACGCCCTGGCTCTCGCGACCGAATGCGGTACTGCCAAAGCCGTCAATATCGTGCTCTTAGGCATCGCCGCCAAACGCTTAGGTCTGGCCGAAGAGGACTTCTTCCCCGCTATCGATGCCCTCGTCAAAGAAAAATTCCGCGACATCAACAAAACCGCCTTTTCCTGCGGCTATGCTTTAGGCTGACCTACTGCTGCTTCTCGATCTATCAACAAGGAGTGATCATCATGCAAGTCAAGCAAATCTCTGTCTTTGTCGAAAACAAACAAGGCCGCATGGCCCACATCACCAACATTCTCGGTGAGAACCACATCGATATCCGCGCCATCTCCGTGGCCGACACCACCGAATTCGGCATCCTGCGTCTCATCGTCAGCGACCCGCAGAAAGCCTGCGACGCGCTCAAAGCGGCAGGCTGCACCGTCTCCATCACCAACGTGCTCGCCGTCCAGATCGACGATCAGCCCGGCGGCTTGGCCAAGATCATGACCGCGCTTTCCGATGGCTCCATCAATGTCGAATATATCTACGCCTTCATCACCCAGATCAAACAGCACGCCTGCGTCATCCTCAAGACCTCTGACCCCGAACGAGCTACCGACATCCTCAAGCAGCAGGACATCAAACTCCTCACTGGTGAAGAAGTCTGCTTCCAAGGCTAAAACGCACTCTCTGCCCCCTCATCTCGAGGGGGCTTTTTTGTTGCCCGCTTCCCCTTTCTCCACTATACCACCACGCCGCCAAAACTGCCTGTAATCGGCGCTACATATCGATAGATCCCATCATCTCCATTTATGTACAGGTCATCGAGCCGCGCTATGCCCCACATTTCTTGCCCCCTGCCCGCAAAACAAACAACACATGTTTGTTTCACGTGAAACACCGCCGGCCGAACCCTAGAAGTTCGACCGGCGGTGCTTGTTTTTTTCTAGCTGAACGCATCAAAAAGCTCATCCACTGTTGTTTCTAAAACCTTCGCTAAACTGAACGCCAACATCAGCGTGGGATCGTATTTATTATTTTCGATGGCATTGACCGTCTGACGCGACACCCCGCAGCGCTTGGCCAATTCCTCCTGCGAAATGCCTTTTTCTTTTCGCCGCTCACGAATGGTGTTTTTCGTCTCAATCACCATACCTTTTCTTGAAATAATAAAGCTGCGCCCCATAGATGATAGCCATCACGGTGAGCAGGATGAAGGGATTCATGCTTTCGCTCGGCAGCCCCCGCATCAGCGCATTCACCATATTTTCTACCACGCAGAACAAAACATAGAGCACCACGACTGCAAAAGTGTTGAACCCTGCCTTCTGCACGATCAGCCGCCGCCGTTCATCGCCCTGCCGTCCCAAAGAAACGAACATCCCGACATTCACCGCCAGGATCGCTGCTAAGAAAAGCCCAAATAAGATCAATCCGCCATATTCCATCATTTTAACGCCCCCATTCTCGCTATTATGTCAAATACTTTTTACACTTTGATGATAGCATGCGCTGTTCAAACTGTAAAGAGTTTTTGACATATTTTGATGCGGACGCATACAATAAGCGCTGACCACAGCGATCAGCGCTTATTATTGTGTTACACGATCGTAAAATCCTCCGAATGAAAATGGCTGTAGTAGCGGCCTTTGCGGGCGGTGAAGCGCAGTACGCAGTAGTCGGGGTCGGTGACGCCCTGGGGGTAGTAGAGGGTGTCGCCTTCCTGCCAGATCAATGCCTTGCTGGCGTCATCCTCCAGGACTTCCACAGTGCCGATGAGCATGACGCCGCGAAAATAGCGTCTGTCGCAAAAATACAGGCAGGCTTTGGGGTTTTCCCGATACTGGGCGACGCGCATGGACGAGGTGTTGGTGGTGAGATAAAAGGTATGAAGTCCCTCCCGCAGGCGCGGCGCCAGCATGGCCTTGGTATTGGGGAAGCCTTCTTGGTCTACTGAACTGATAAAAGCGGTGCTTTGCTTGTCGATCAAATTGCCGACTGTTTTTGATGCATCTCGCATAAATGATCCCTCCTCTTTTGTCTAGTATAACGGACAAAAGCCCTGAGGACCATTACCCACTTTTTTGTGGTCAGATGAGACCTTTGGCTTTTAAGAGGTCTTCCTGATGATCCTCCAGCATGATCTCGATGCCCACTTCTTGGAGGATGAGCACCGCTCCATAAATTTTGCGGCCGCGCTCAGTGAGATCATAGGCCACTTTGAGAGGATAGCCGTCATAGCTCGTCTTCTCGACGAGACCGCAGGCGGTGAGCTCGCCCAAATGTTCTAGGAGCATTTTCTGGCTGATGCCTTTGATCGCTCTTTGCAGCTCAGCTAAGGACTGACTGCCTTGATCAAGCTGCCACAAAATGATGGGCTTCCATTTGCCTCGGATCATATCATGGGTGAGTTCCAGAGGGCAGGTATATTCTGTACGCATTTTCATCGTTATTGGCCTCCCGTTGTCAGCGTGTCGTCTCCTCCATTATAGCGGCAGTGTCTCTTTTGCACAACACGCAGACCCAAGCAGGGCAGCACCGCCAGCTGGCGATACTGCCCTGCTTGGGAAAAACTCATCAGAGCACGCCGATCAGTGTCCAGTAAGGCAGGAGGATGACGGCGAAGAAGAGGAGCATGAAGATGCTGCGCACCGTGCTGGTCACGATGAAATCCTTCATGGTCATCGCACCAAAGGAGTACATGATCAGATAATTGGCCGATTCATACGGTAAAAAGAGCATATCTCCGGCTAAAAACATGGTGAAGACGATGGACTGCGGATTGAGCCCTGTATGAGCAGTGGCTAGGATGAGCGGCGCTGGGAAGGCGGCCATCATCGCGATCGGGGTCATGAGCAGATTGGCCAGCGCGCCCATGATGAAAACGCCGATAAGGAAAATATTGCTGCCAGTGCTGCTGACGATGGGGACCAGAGCGCTGGCGACGACCGTGCCCAGACCGATGGCCATGCCGACGCTGCCAATAGCGGCACAGGCGGCGACGAAGAAGAGCATCTCAAAGGGCACTTTTTTGATGGTCTCCATAGTGCCCAAGTTGATGCCTGGGAAAAAGGCGACTAACGGCACGATCATAAAAGCGTATTCCATCCCCAGGCCATGGACTGGCTGTAAGAGCATGTAGGCCATGATAACTGCCAGCATGATCAAGGCTTTCTTCTCCTGGAGGGTCATTTTGCCCAGCTTGGCAGAAGCTTCTTCAAAATATTCCACACCGCCGGCCATTTTTTCTTTGGTCGGGATCTTGTACATCTTGGCGTAAAACCAGAGGATAAAGATGGCAAAGAGCGCCAGCGGCCAAAAGGCTTTGAAGAGGTCCAAGACCGTGATGGTGAGTCCGGGCGCTGCCTGCTGCGCAACTGGCAGCGCGATGCCCATAGCCAGCGGGTTGTAGACCATGTGGTTGCACATGGCGCCGCCCAGGATGCTGGCGGTCATGATGATGGCGCCTTCTTTGGTCTTTTCGTAATGGAGCGCCTTGCACAGCGCATAGCAAAAGACGATGCCGATGACCACGCCGTTGCCGAAGGTCAGCCAGCAGATGGCCAGACAGGCTAGGAACAAGCCGATAGTCACCTTCATGAACGACCCGCCGCATTTACGCACGATCCAGTAGGCCATGCGTTCCAATACGCCGCAGTCTGAGCAGATATTGGCGGTCAAGAAGCCGCCCAGCACCATAGAGACTGTGGACTGGGTCCAAGGCGCATACGCCACGGCAAAGGGCACCACGCCCAGCACCACGTACAGTGCTGGCAAAAGGAGCGCGCTGATCAAGGTAGGCAGGGTCTCAAAGGCAAAAAGAAAGATCACGAATAAGGTCGCTACAAAATAAAGACGCATGGTCAGCGTATACGTTTCTGTCAGGGGGATCAAGCAGACCAGCAAAGGAATGAGCAGGGTGATGGCCCATTTGATCAGCAGAGAACGATCGGTCAAGACATTTGGCGAAGCGGTGGACATTTTTATTACCCCCTTAGACACAAAGGGCTGCGGCCGCTGCATCCAAACAGCAGCCGCAGCCTCTCAGTTGTACGTTCAATATTCTTCGGTGAAGATCTGATAAGCCGGTGCACCTTCGCATTCTCTCGGCATGCGTACGCCGCCTAGGACAGCTACTGTGGGTGCCAGATCGACAGATTTGACATAACGCTCAGTGACAAAGCCTTCTTTGATGCCACGGCCGGCGGCGATAAAGATGGGCGATACGGAGGTATCAGCAAAGCCCAGCGTAGTGGAGAGCGAATCGCTGTGGTCGCCATTGTAGCCTTCTGCGGTGAAGTAGATGATGTCGCCGCATTCTGGACCGCCCATTCCTAAGAGCACAGCGTCTTTGTTGCGCAGGGCCAAAGCGATCACGCGCTGACCAGTGACGGGATGTTTGTAGCCATACAGCTTGGTCATGACTTCTTCTTCGACAGCGTATTTGTCCTCTGGTTCGACGATGCCGTATTTATCGCGGCCTTTGAGATTGATATAAATGTGGTTGGCGCGGTTGGCCACGGCCTTGGTCCGCGACCAGTCGATCTCCTTGAGTTCATTGCCGTTTTCGTCCCGCTTGACGTAGGTGAGACCCAATTCCTGCATGATGCGCACGTTGCAGCCAGCGCCGCTGCAGATCAAGGGACGGCCGTATTCAGAGGATATCTGCGCATGGTCAGAGACGATCAGGATGGTCCAGCCTTCATCCAGCAAATGGACGAACTGGCCGATATAGCGGTCGGTCTGGGTATAAACGTCCTCGACCAGCTGCAGATACGTTTCATGCGGCAGCACCGCGTCGCCCTTGTCCTTGAGGAAGCGCCAGATCATGTGACCGTGCGCGTCGACATTGTGGAAATGGGAGAAGATCACTTCGTACCCTTTTTCAGCGATCAGATAATTGAGCGCTTTGGCCTGCCAAACGGCTGCGGCCTCCCAGTTGGCGTGCATACAGTCACGAGCCAGCTGCAGATCGGAACCGCCCAAATTGGATTCCGAAACAGGATAGCCTGCTACCTTGACCACTTCCTGATACAGTGACTGCGGATGCCAGACGGAACATTCATCGATGTCCATGGCGGCAGAGATCCACATTTTCAAATGGGTGCCGTCCTCCGCCAATTCCAAAACGCGCATATTGCGGCTGACACGGTAATGTTTCTCGCCCTTGATGGCTTCGTCCAGGATCTCTTGCGTAAAGACATTCTCAGCCATGGTCACGATGGGCGTGGTGTCCTTCTTGGATCTGTACAGAGCAATGTGGTCGTAGATCCCCTGCGCATTGGGGAGGATGAGGCCCACTCTGCGCACCAGCCCCTTGGATAAAAGCAGGGTGAATTCCTGAGCGCCTTCTGGTGCTTCGGTCCAGCCTTGGGCAGGCTTAATGGGTGACATGGCCACATCGAAAGGCGTCTTGGTCAAATTGCCGCCGTCATCGACTTCATTCAAGATGATATTGTGGATGACCGGCACATTGAGCATCATATCGCTGACGCCGCAGGCATCCTCATCAGCCTTAAGGTCGGTGATGACGCAGGGGATCTTGGAATCACAGGCTGCTTTTTCCCGGAAAACGACATCCTCTGTCTTCACATCGGCCACGAGCAAAGATTCGCTCTCCACCTGTCCCGTGCCCATGTTCACTGTGCCCGGCTGCGTGCCGTCTACTACAGAGAGGTTGGAGCTGTCAGAGGTCGGCGGCCACGCGGAACCGGGCCAATGCCAGACCAATGTTTTCTTGCCCGCTTCCGCAAAAACATTCCACAGCGGTTCGGCTTTACAATTGCGGGAATCCAGATTGTATTCCATTTTGTCCAGATCTGTCGGGCACTGCCGGCTGAAATCGGTAATGCCGTGCACCATCGGCGAGCAGCCTGTGGCCAAAGTCGTCCACATGGGCGGTGTGACGGTCGGCTGACCGCCCAGCATCATCAGATCCGCTCTGGCCGCGCCCCGCTCGATGATGGCTTTGGTATTGGGCATGATCCCCTGATCCACAAATTTGCGGGTCAGGCGCGGGTCCATGCCGTCAACACCTAAAACTAAAATTTTATCCGTCAATGCTTCTCTCATAAGTCATCCTCCTTAAATAGCTCTAACGGTCGATCGGCCGATCAACATTTGTTTTATCTTTCAACCATATTATATCTATCACTTTCATTTATGTACAATCCGCACCGTTGATAGCCTCTTGCAGCATTATCGGCTAAAACGATGAGCCTGATCGGCAAAACCGTTTTCATCACCTGCGCCCGCGGCTAAGGCCGCTCATTTTATCGGCGCAGCTGATATCTCAGGCGGCTCGCTTCGGAAAAAAAGATACATTTTAACGCCAAAGACTCCTTTGTTTTTGCCGGCCTGCCCCGTATAATAACAGTATCGGCATCATTTTCCGCCATAAAGGAGGCTTCATTATGCGCTTGGAACAACTGACCTATATGATCGAGATCGCCAAGACCCATTCCTTCAGCCTGGCTGCTGAAAATCTTTTCATTGGCCAATCGACTCTCAGCGAGGCCATCAAAAAATTGGAGACCGAACTCGCTGTGCCCCTCTTCACCCGCACCAAAAACGGCGTCTACCTCACTGACGTGGGCCAAGAGATCTTAGATATCGCCCTTCAGATGTCCCGGCTGGCTGACCAGGTCAAGACCGTGGCGCAGCAGGCCAACCCCATCGTCAGCAGCGATATGAGCGGTGAACTGGATATCTCCGTATCCATCGGCATCATCCACGAATATTTAGACCGCATGCTGCCCATTTTTCAGAAGCGCTACCCCCATATCACCCTCAACGTCATCGAGCGCAGCTTTTACAATCTGCTCGGCCTGATCCAAAACGGCCTCTGCGATCTGGGCATCACCGTCACCGACCACACCGATTACTGGCTGAGCGCTGCCGCTGATCTCAAGTACAAATGTATCGGTGTGGATGATTTCTACGCTCTGGTGGCTGCTGATTCGCCCTTGGCGCAGAAAAATACCCTCACCATCCAGGAACTGCTCAAGCATCCCATCGCCACCATCGGCTACAATGAGTCCTTCGACCTCACGCACAGCCACCCGCTCAACGATATGCTCTCGCAGACGGCTCAGTTCCAATTCGTCTTCACCACCAACAACATCCAGCTGTTTTTGAATTACCTGCTGCAAAACAAACAGGTCGTCGGCTTTCCCGTCTCCCGCCTGACTCTGGCCGCACTGCCCAAGACAGCTCAGCTGACGGCCGTCAAGCTCACCGACTCCTTCAAAGCCAAGATCTATTACCTCTACCGTGCTGATAATCCCAAGCTTCCCCTGATCGAAGCCTTCTTAGAAACTTTGCAGGGGAGCATTCTATGATCTCTGACCACCGCTGGCGCGGTGGTTTTTTGTCCTCTGCGCGTTTTGCAAAAGAGCGTCACAAAAAAATCAGTGTGCTGAAGATTTGGCATCATTTTTCCTCTGTTGGACAGTCTGGGCAAAATGGCGTACATTTAGAGCATGATCATTCATTTCAATTTCTGAGGAGGTCATTTTATGACAGAGCAAAACAAAGTCTTGATCCTTGGCGTTGACGGATTGGATCCCAGCTTGGTCAACCGTTTCCGTGCCGAAGGCATCATGCCCAATTTTGACACCTTTATCCGCCGCGGCAGCAGCAGCACTGATCTCAAGATGCTGGGCGGCGTCCCCACCATCACCCCGCCCATGTGGACATCTCTGGCCACCGGTGCAACCCCCGCCACCCACGGCATCACCTGCTTCTGGGGCCAATCCAAAAACGATATGGCGACCTTCGTCTACAATCTCAATTCGCACAACTGCAAAGCTGAGCAGCTGTGGAACGTCACCGCAGAAACCGGTCAAAAAACACTGGTCTGGCATTGGCCTGGTTCCTCCTGGCCGCCATCCTCTGCCAACGAACTGCTGCATGTGGTCGACGGCACCCAGCCTTCTGCTGTAGGCAACGGCGACTGCATCGTTGACGATGACAAGCTTGTCCTGGCCGCTGCCAACATCGACAAAGTCCTCTTCCAATCCAAAGTTCCTAATACCTCCGGCGCAGGCTGCGTCCTCAGCGATGTGCCTATCGAGACCGACAACCTCTTGGAGGACAACATGACCGCTGCCGAAAACTGCAACCTCATTTTGAGCGAGCACGAAGGCGACCTGGCCGCTGATATGCTGCCAGTGGACATGGTCAACTCCCCCATCACGGAGCCCAAAAACTGGGCCTTTGCCCTGCCGGAAGGTGCCAAAGAATTCACCATCGTCATCCACAATGGTCTGGCGCGCCGTCCAGCCCTGATCCTAGCTGATGCAAACGGCCAATACGACCGCGTAGCCGTGTACCACAGCAAAAAAGACGAGCAGCCCATGGCTATCCTGGGCCCAGACTTAGTGCCCAATGTACCCGATGTGCTGACCAATGGTGAAGACGCCATCGCTGTCAACCGTCATATGCGTCTGCTTGAGCTCGCTCCTGACGGCAGCAAAGTACGCATCTGGCTGGGGGCTGCCCTGGATGTAGCCAAAGACGATCTCTGGCATCCTCGCACGCTGAAAAAAGCCGTCGTCAGCAATGTCGGCCCTGTACCAGCCACCTCCATGATCGAAGCGCGCAACGAAGACTTGGTCAAATCCGTATTGCTGCCCTGCTGGGACGTCTATTGCCAGTGGCAGGCCGAGGCGCTCAATTATTTGATCGACCATGAGCAGTATCAGGTCATCTTCTCTCACTTGCACAATGTCGATGCCTGCGGCCACTTGTTCTGGTTCCTCAGCAAGCATCGCGAAAAGATCGGCAATCATGCCGAGATCTACCAAGATGCTATGGAATGGGCTTACCGCTGCACCGACCGTTATCTGGGCCAATTCCTGCACTATCTGGACGAAGGCTGGACTGTGCTGATCATCTCTGACCACGGCTTATTGGTGCCGCCAGAAGATGATATCCCTCTCTTGGGCGATGGCTTCGGCTGCAATATCCGCGTCATGGAGGAATTGGGCTACACAGTACTCAAAAAAGATGCTGACGGCAACGAACTGCGCGAGGTCGATTACACCAAGACCAAAGCCGTCGCCAACCGCGGCAATCACATCCACATCAACCTCAAGGGCCGCCAGCCTCATGGCATCGTCGACCCTGCGGACAAATACGCTTTAGAGACCGAGATCATCAGCGCTCTCTACAATTACCGTCAGGACGGCAAACGTGTCGTTTCCATCGCTCTGCGCAACAAAGATGCGGCTATCCTCGGCCTGTCCGGCGAAGAATGCGGCGATATCCTCTATTGGCTGGATGAAGGCTTCAACCGGCTGCACGGCGATTCCCTGCCCACCTTCCAGGGGATGCATCAGACCTCCGTCTCCCCCATCTTTATCGCTGCCGGCCGCGGCATCAAGGAAAACTTCACCACCAGCCGCGTCATCCGCACCATTGACGTCACGCCTACCGTGGCTGTCTTGACCGGCGTGCGCATGCCTGAGCACTGTGAAGGCGCCCCCGTATACCAGATCCTCAGCAAATGATCATCGTTCCCATTTATCGATGACCCACCTATAAACGCAAAAAAGACCGTTTTCCCAGCCATTATTGCCCGGGAAACGGTCTTTTTGCGTTTTATTTCCACTGCCAGTTGATCTTGATGATGTGTTTCAGCTTGACTACGAAATGCTTGCCCAGCTTCCATTTGTGCTTGCGGTAGAATTTGCCCATCTGCCTGCCCCTCGCTTTCTAAACCACCATAGCGTTCTTTTCGTATTGGCCGTGCAGCTCATAATAGATGCCCTTTTGGGCCATGAGTTCCTCATGCGTGCCGCGCTCAGCGATACCCTGATCGGTGAGCACCAAGATCTCGTCCGCCCCTTGGATCGTCGTCAAACGGTGCGCAATGATGAGATTGGTCCGGTCGCGGCCCAATTCCTCCAGCGACTGCTGGATCTCATGCTCAGTGACATTATCCAGCGCAGACGTGGCTTCGTCCAAGATCAGGATCGGCGGATTTTTGAGAAAGACCCGCGCGATAGAGATGCGCTGCTTCTGCCCGCCGG
>CABVBB010000022.1 GCA_902496505.1 uncultured Peptococcaceae bacterium | reverse complement strand
CCGCATTGGAAAATGCCTGAACCATTTTATCTCTAGTAAAATAGCCCAGTTCGCCGCCATTGTCTTTGCTGCCCAGATCAGTTGATTTCTCTTTAGCTAATTGGGCAAAGTCTGCACCATTATCCAGTTCTTTGATGATCTCTTTAGCTTCGTCCTCTGTATCAACTAAGATATGACTGGCCTGCACTTGTTCAAATGCCTCTGGATGCTCATCAAAATAAGCCTTGGCATCCACATTGATTTCCTTTATTATTTCATCTCCTAATGCATTTAAGATGACCTGCTTCTCTAGCTGAGAATTCAGCAGGTCTTCTGTTATTTTCTGCTGACTCAAAAACTCAGCAAACTCTGCATCAGATGCACCGCCCTGCATCTGTTTTTTAAGCTCCGCTACTTGTTCTTTATCCGCTTTGATCCCTTGGCGGTCAGCTTCCTGTAAAAGCAGCTGGTTTTGAATGCTCGTTTGAGTAACCATTCTCTTTAACAGCAGCGTATTGCGTTCATCCTGCTGTTCCAGATTGTAAGCAGCGCATACACTATCATAGTTGCTGTCGATCTCTTCTTGGGTGATAATATCGCCATTGACTTTGACTGCCGGAGTGCCTTCCACCTTTTTCTCGGTGGTGCCGCAGCCTGCCGCCATGGTCAGAGTCATTGCCGCTAAGAGTAAAGTTGCGATTTGTTTTCTCATTTTTGATTCTCTCCTTGACTGATGGTGTTTGCAACGTGACTCCCATTATAGCAGACTTTCTGGCTCTTTGATACACTCCCTGAGGTCCAGAAGGACATCTTTCACCAAATCTAAACATTCCTGATTGACGGCATTGCCGATGGTCAGCTTGAGGATGACCTCGCCGCTGGCATTGGAATAATTGAGGCGGCGCTTGTGTTTTTTGGCCACTTCGAAGAGTTTGGCCGGCTCCATTTGGGCGTCGGGCGCAAAGCTCATATGGACGACGCCGGCCTTTTGCTTGATGCTTTTCATGCGCAGATCGTAGCAGTAACTTTTGAGCTCAGCCACCTGCATGAGGTTGGCCGTCTCTCTGGGAATGTCGCCGAAGCGGTCCACCATCTCGTCCGCCAACTGCGCCAGCTTCTCCACGGAGCGGGTGCGCTGGATGCGCTGATAAAAGCCCAGTTTGGTGGAGGCGTCCTTGATATAATAATCGGGGATAAAGCTGTTGACCGGCAGATCGATCTCTACCTCCAATTCCTCTGGCTCGTTGACACCTTTGAGCCGGCGGATGGCATCATCCAAGAGCTTGCAGTACAAGTCGAAGCCCACATCGCTGACCTGGCCGTGCTGCTCAGCGCCCAAGAGATTGCCCGCGCCGCGGATCTCCAGATCGCGCATGGCGATCTTGAAGCCGGAGCCCAGCTCAGTATATTCGCGAATGGCGGCCAGACGTTTTTCCGCGGTGGGATTGAGCGCCTGGTCTTTTTTGTAAGTGAGGTACGCGTAGGCCACCCGATTGCTGCGGCCAACGCGGCCGCGCAGCTGATAGAGCTGCGCCAGACCCATTTTGTCCGCTTCATCTACGATGAGGGTATTGGCATTGGCAATATCCAGTCCCGTCTCGATGATGGTGGTGCTCACCAAAACGTCCGCCTCGTGGTTGATGAAATGGAGCATGATGTTTTCCAGCTGATGCTCATCCATACGGCCATGACCGACGATGATGCGCGCCTCCGGCACCAACAGCTGGATGGTCTCCGCCACGTGCTCGATATCCTCGATGCGGTTGTGCACATAAAAGACCTGGCCGCCTCGGCCGATCTCCCGACGGATCGCGTCGCTGAGCACGTCCGGGCTGTGCTCGACGATATAGGTCTGGATCGGATAACGGTCCTGCGGCGGCGTCTCGATGACGCTCATATCGCGGATACCCACTAACGACATATGCAGCGTACGGGGAATAGGCGTAGCGGAAAGCGTCAGCACGTCCACCTGCGAACGGAGCGCCTTGATCTTTTCTTTGTGGGAAACGCCGAAACGCTGCTCTTCATCCACCACCAAAAGCCCCAGATCTTTATATTTGACCGATTTATTGAGCAGCTTGTGGGTGCCGATGATGATATCCAGCGTGCCGTTTTTGAGCCCGTCCAGGGCGGTCTTTTGCTCCTTGGCGGTGCAGAAGCGGCTGAGCAGTCCCACATTGATGCCGTAGGGCGAAAAGCGCTCCTTGAACGTATTGTAATGCTGCTGCGCCAGTACTGTGGTCGGCACCAAAACAGCCACCTGCTTGCCGTCGTTGACTGCCTTGAAGGCCGCGCGGATCGCGACCTCTGTCTTGCCGTAGCCCACATCGCCGCAGATCAGGCGATCCATGACCATTGGCTTCATCATATCGGCTTTGACCTCGGCAATGGCTTTGAGCTGATCCTCGGTCTCCACATAGGGGAAGGCGTCTTCAAACTGCCGCTGCCATTCATCATCAGGCGAAAAAGCAAAGCCCGGCTGACTCTGCCGCTTGGCGTAGATCTCCAAAAGCTGCTCGGCCATCTGCTCGACGGAGGCTTTGACCTTCATTTTGGTCTTCTGCCACTCTGCGCCGCCCAATTTGTTGACTTTGGGGATCTTGCCCTCTTCGACCACATACTTCTGCAAGAGCTCGAAGCGGTCTACCGGCACGTATACTTTGGCGTCGTCGGCGTATTTGATGACCAGATAGTCCCTCTCCACATTCTCCGTTTTCAGCCGCTCTATGCCCAAATACTGGCCGATGCCGTGGCTCATGTGCACCACATAGTCGCCCACTTTGAGATCGTCCAAATGGGTGATGCGCTGACCGTCCTCGTGGAACATTTTCTTGGTGGTGCGCTTCTTGTGGTTTTGGAAGATCTCATTTTCGGTGATGATGACCAGGCGGCTGTGCATAAACTGCGCACCCTGCGCCAGAGTGCCCAGCGCCAGATAGATCTGCGCGCTGTCAGCCTGATAGCGGTCAGCGATCCAAGTGGAGCGCAGCTCATTATCCTCCAAAAGCTGCTGTAAGCGCATGGCCTTTTCTTCGTTGGAGAGCAGGATGAGCACCGCATAACGCTGCTTGATCCAGTTTTTCAGTTCCTCTACCAAAAGCTCGATCTTGCCCATGATGGGCGGGATGCTTTTGCATTCCAAGGTGTGGAACTGCTGCTCAGGCTCGACGAATTCCGATTTCTTGGGCATCAGTGAATAAATGATATTTTTGTGCAGCTTGACCGCCTGCGCCAATTCCTCCAGCGTGCGGAAGTAGGCCTCTTGCTCCGGCAGCACGCTGCCATTGACCAAAAGTCCAGCGAAGCTCTGCTGCCGCTCCCGTTCCAGATGAGCCTGCGCCTCCTGTAAGCGGTTGGCTTCATCGACGATGACCAGCGTTTTCTTATCCATATAATCGAGGATGGTCACACCGTCCGGATAGAAAAAGTGCTGGAACTGCTCCAGTCCCGGGAAATACAGATGCTGCTGCACCTTTTCCAAGACTTCGCCCACCTTGCCCTGCAAACGCTCCAGAGGCGAGCGGTCTTTTTTCTTGGTCAGGCGCTCCACCTGCTGCTCGAAGGCTGCCCGAATAGCCGTCATCCCTTTGCTGATGCGTTCCTCCGTGAGGAAAAACTCCCTGGCAGGCGATAATTCCACAGCCTGTACCTTTTGGATAGAGAGCTGATCGGCCACGTCAAAATAGCGCAGCGAATCCACTTCGTCATCAAAAAACTCGATGCGCACTGCGTATTCCAGACAAGGCGGATAGATATCCATGATGCCGCCGCGGAAGGCCAGCTGTCCCTGCTGCTCCACCTGCTCGACCACGTCGTAGCCATAGGTGACGAGAAAATCCTTGAGTTCTTCTGGTTCCACCACATCCCCGACCTGCAAGGTGCGGATGCCCTGGCGAAAGACTTCGGCCGGGATCAATTCTTTGCTCAGGCCCTCGATGGTGGTGATGATGGCAAAGGGCTTGCGCCGCTTGGGATCGAGCAGCTTGGCCAGCACCTCGGCCCGCTTCTGCTCCAGCTCGCCGCTTTTGGCCAAAAGCTCATAGGGGATCATTTCCAGCGCCGGGAAATAGAGCACTTCATAACGCTCTAGGAGGCTGCCGAGATCTTCCCACAGCTCCTTGGCCCGTTTTTGGGTATCGCAAAGCACCAGCAGGTCATGCGCCTGCTGGTCAGAGAGCAGCGCGGCGCTGATCAGCGTCCGCTGTCCTTCGCCCAGTCCATAGACCGCCAGCGACTTCTTGAGGTCCAGCGATTTCTGCAAGGCCTGTATGGAGGGATCTTCCGCTAAAAAGTCTACAATAGACGTTTTTTGTTTTTCCATGTCAATCTCCTTTGGTACGCAGTGAAGTGGGCGCCTCCTCAGGAAGCCCCCACTGCATTTTTTCTCTTTTCAGCTTATATAGCATATGCGTCAGCTGTTATTTTTAGAACTGCTCGCTACTTCTTTTTTTGATTATACCGATTCATGGCCACAGAGATGCCCTCGGTCAGCCAGCAGCCGACCGCTTCCACGGATTTATCCACGGCTTCTTGCACCAGCTGCTTGTTTTCCGCGCTGAAAGGCGCCAGCACATAGCCCGCTGTATCGCCGCGGCTTTTGCCGATACCCAGCTTCAAGCGGTCGAACTCATTGGAATTCAGATGCTGGGCAATGCTTTTGATGCCATTATGGCCGCCGGAACTGCCGTTTTGCTTGAAGCGCAGCATCCCCGGCTCCAGATCCAGATCATCGTGGATGATCAAGAGATCGTCGATCTGATCAGCGTAATAATTAAGCAGCTCGATCACTGCCTGACCGCTCAGGTTCATGAAGGTCTGCGGCTTGACTAAGAGCACCTTTTTGCCATGCCACATCCCCGTTCCGGTCAGCGCCTGGCACTGCTTCTTTTCCACCAGCACGTTCATTTCGTCGGCAATGGCGTCGATGGCCCAAAAGCCCACATTATGCTTGGTGGCTGTGTATTTGTCGCCGGGATTGCCCAGGCCCACTATCATATACATGCCGATTGCTCCTTTTGCTCATGATGCGCGCCTGTTTCAGCGCTTGCTTGGCAGTGCAAAAACCTGGCCGAAGCCCGCCTGCGTATGTGCCATCTGCCCATACGCCCAGCTGACTCCGCCAGGCCCTTGGCATGACCGTCCGCTTGGCCGGCCATGATCATGTTTTCTCTGCACGTGCTCTGACCTGTCTAGTATTCGCCTAACAGGTCCCTTTATCCTTTACTTAGTTGAAAAGCTTGCTAACGGAAGCATCCTGATGGATCCGGAGGATCGCTTCGCCTACCAAAGGCGCTACGGACAGCACCTGCAGTTTGCTGCAGGTCTTGTCGCCCAGAGGAATGGTGTTGGTAGCGACCAATTCTTTGATCGGAGAAGCTTCCAAGCGCTCGATAGCTGGGCCGGAAAGCACAGGATGGGTGCAGCAGGCGTAAACGGCTTTGGCGCCTCTGTCCATCAAAGCCTGCGCACCATTGGTGATGGTGCCGGCGGTATCGATGATATCATCGGTCATGATGACATTTTTGTCCTTGATGTCGCCGATGATGTTCATGACTTCGGACACATTGGGCATAGGACGTCTCTTGTCGATGATAGCTAGTGGTGCGCCGATGCGCTCAGCCAGGTTGCGCGCTCTGGTCACGCCGCCCATATCCGGCGAAACGACGACAACGTCTTCCAAGTTTTTCTTGATATAATAATCTGCCAAAATAGGTACGCCGACCAAATGATCCACTGGGATGTCGAAGAAGCCCTGGATCTGACCAGCATGGAGATCCATAGCCAAAACTCTTCTGGCACCGGCTTTGGTGATCAGATTGGCGACCAATTTAGCGGTGATAGGCTCTCTGCCTCTGGATTTGCGGTCCTGACGGGCATAACCGTAATAAGGGATGACTGCCGTCACCCGTCTGGCCGATGCTCTGCGGACAGCATCGATCATGATCAGTAATTCCATGATGCTGTTATTCACCGGCATGCAAGTTGGCTGAATGATGAAGACATCGCAGCCGCGGACGCTTTCGTCAACGGAGACATTGATCTCACCATCGCTGAAAGTCTTGACGCTGGACTGTCCCAGCTCGATACCCAGATAATCTGCGATCTCTTGGGCTAAGACCGGATTGGCATTGCCCGTAAAAATTTTTAAATCCTTTAAACTTTTGCTCATCATGTATTCTCCCCTTAATCACATCGATATGTCTATAATAACCCCAAACCCTGCCAAAACTCAACAGCCTATTTGTTTTTTCTCCAATTTTCTTTGATTTTTAACTCAGGACGGGTCAATCCCAGGCTATTGGCCGGAATATCTTTAGAAATCGTAGAGCCTGCACCAATGGTCGCTCCCTCGTGGATAGTGACCGGCGCCACCAGATTGGTATTGCTGCCGATGAAGGCATTGTCCTCGATGACGGTCTGGTGCTTGTTCTTGCCGTCATAGTTGCAGGTGATGGTGCCGCAGCCGATATTGACATGCGCCCCTATGGTAGCATCGCCCACATAAGAAAGATGCGGGATCTTGCTGCCCGAAGCCACCTGCGCTTTTTTGAGCTCCACGAAGTCGCCCACCTTGACCTCATCAGCCAGCACGCTGCCCGGCCGGATGTAGGCAAACGGCCCAATCTGACAGCGGCTGCCCACGGTGCTCTCCCAGATGATGCTGTTTTGTACAGTGGTCTCATCGCCGACCACGGCGTCGGTCAAGCGCGTATTGGCCCCGATCCGGCAGCGGCAGCCCACGCGGGTCTGTCCCTCCAGGATCACGCCTGGCGCAAGGATGGTATCCTGTCCCACCTGCACGTCCATATCCACATACGTGTGCTCAGGATCGATGATGGTCACGCCGTTTAGCATCAGCTCACGCAGCTTGCGCTGACGCATGATCTTTTCTGCCTGTGCCAATTGCACCCGATTGTTCACGCCCAGACTTTCTTCAAAGTCCGCCAAGAGATAGCCACCCACCGTCAGGCCCTGCTCTACGGCCATCTTGATCACGTCCGTGAGATAGTATTCTCCTTGCGCATTGTCTGTCTTCAGCCCCTGCAGAGCGCCCAGCAGGAAATGCTGATCGAAGCAGTACGTCCCGGCATTGATCTCGGTGATGGCCTTCTGCGCCTCATCGGCGTCCTTTTCCTCCACGATAGCCACGATCCGATCGTCCTTGCGGATCATGCGGCCATAGCCATGCGGATCGCTGGCTTTGGCCGTCAAAACGGTCACTGCATTATGCTCCTCTTGGTGCTTGGCCAAAAGTGCCTTAAGGGTCTCTGCGGTCAAAAGCGGCGTATCACCGCAGATCACCAGCACGCAGCCCGCTTCGTCAGCCAAGTGCTCCGCTGCCTGCATGACAGCATGCCCTGTGCCCAGCTGCTCCCGCTGATAGACTACCTGCGTCTGCTCGCCGACCACCTCGGCCACAGCCTCGCCCTTATGCCCCAAGACGGTGATGATCGTATCAGCCTCGGCCGCCTTCACGCTGTCGATCACCCATTGGATCATCGGTTTCCCCAGCACTTGATGCAGAACTTTGGGAAGTTCGGATTTCATACGCGTTCCTTGGCCTGCCGCCAAAATGACCGCTGTCGTTTTCATTTTCTGACAACTCCTTACTCGGATTATTCTTCCCCTAGTTTAACACAAATTCGCCGCCGCCGCATCATTTTATTGCGGAAAACACCAAAAGAGCAAAGCACACTGTACTTTGCTCTCTGCCGTTTAGCAAAACGTTTTATGCCTCCGCACTCTCAGCCAAAGCAGCTTCCCGCTCAGCCTCAGCCTTGGCCTCTTCATACACCGCCAATACTGCCGTCTGGATCACTTCTCTGGCCTGGCTGGAGATCGGATGGGCAATATCTTTGTATTCGCCATCCGGCATTTTTTTGCTGGGCATCGCAACGAACAAGCCCTTATCCCCTTCCACGACCTTCACGTCGTGAATGACCAGCGCATCATCAAACGTCACCGAAACGATCGCCTTCATGCGGCCCTCTAAATTGATTTTTCTGACTCTGATATCCGTGATGTTCATGTCTTTTCCGCCTCTCTGTCAATAATGTAATGCCAATGATACAGAGATTCGGCATAATAACTAAAAATCCTTTTTATTTCATCAATGTTTTTTGGAGAACCTATTTTTAAAAAGGCGCAGGCCCTGATCATCCTCGTCAAGAGAAGCAAGACGCTGCTTTCCCCCACATAGAACCATCGTCAGAGCGGCGAGAATACTGCTATTCTCGTTGTCCTCCTCCCCCCTACGACCGACGGCGTATATCTATCCGCTTTTCCACCGCATCTACCCCCACCAACTCCAGCAGGCTCAGGTAATTGTCGATCAATTTGTTCTGCGGACGGGCGGTGCTGATCAACACGCCGAAGCCCTGGACCTCGGCTTTGAATTCGTTCATCAGTTCCATCATACCTTGGGCGGTGCTGCCAGCCTTCATGAAGTCATCGATGATGACGACCTTGGCCTCTGCCGGCAGGGCGCGTCTGGCCAGGGACATGGTGCCGATCTGGTGGGTAGTGCCGGAAACATAGTTGATGCTCACAGCCGAGCCTTCGGTGACTTGGCCGTCGCTGCGGATGACCACCAGCGGCACATCGAAAGCCAGCGCAGTCATCGCCGCCAGCGGGATGCCCTTGGTCTCTACGGTCACGATATAATCCGGTTCACAGTGGGCAAAACGCTGTGCGAAGATCTTGCCCAGCCGGTAGGAAACAGCGGGATCATAAATGATGTCCAGCATATAGATGAAGCCGCCGGGCAGGATGCGGGAAGGATCCGACAAGCGCTGGGCCAGGCTGTCGATAAAATCCTTCTCCCGCTCGGGGCTCTCGTAGGGCATGAACATCACCCCGCCGCTGGCACCGGCCAAGGTCACCACTTCTCCCTGCCCAGTCGCCTCCAGAACGGCTTTGATGATGGCGATATCCTCACTGAGACTGGATTTGGCCGCCTGCAGCAATTCGCTGAACTCTGTCAGGGAAAATAAATGATGCGGCCTTTCCACCAGCGCCTTGGTCAAAAGCGCTACCCGTTCACTGCGTTTCCACTTATCCACCGTCAGTTCCTCCTCAAAATCCGAATGTTTTTCTATCGTTTATCTATAATTATTCACATTATAGTCTATTGCCCGGCAAAAAGCAATGTCATGGCGATAAATCGCAGCAAAACGCCCTGCCGGTATATTTCCCAAGGGAGATCCCGACAGGGCGCTGCATTTTTGACTTAACAGATCGGATTCCAATAAAAATCTTGCGTGAAGATCTCGCTGCAGGTGCTTTCACCGTCAGCACATCGTCCAAAGGCAAAAGCCTGCCCCCGCACGTGCCGCCTCTCTTCTGTCTCCACCAGCAGCTGGAAGCTGAAGCGGATCGTCTGACCTGCCTCCAGCCGTCCCAGATAGAGCCTCTCGAGATCAGCGCCCACAGTGACCGGCTCGTCAAAGGACAGCGTCTCCGGCAAAAAGCAGCTGCCTAAGGGCAGTCTGAGGCTCAAAAAGACCTCCTCCAGCGAACAGGTGCCGGTATTGGTGATATAGCCGGTGCAGTTGAGACGCTCGCCGCAGCTGGCTGTTGTCTGCTGGACGAAATAACCCATTTTCAGCGCACAGTTTTCCCAAAGGACCTGCACCGTATTGCTCACCGCTCGGCCGCTGGCCTGGACGCCTTGATAATCGACCCAGGCGGTGTTTTCAAAACAGGCTGCTTCCGGCTCGCCCGAGACACAGACCGCGTAGGACAAGATCACGAAATCGCCGCTGGCCAGCTCTGGCAGGCAGAGCCCTTGGCTCAGATCGCCATTGATGGCATGACCATCCAGCCACAAGCTCCCCTCCACCAGTTCCAGTCCCTGGCAAAGCTCATCGGTGACCGTCACCTGCTCCAAGGTCTGCGTACTGCCGTTGATCAAGCACAGCCAATAGCAGTATTCATCGCCCAGCCGCGCTGCCTGACACTGACTTTTTTTGTAGATCGCTACGCCTTCCCCTGCTGGCAGGCTGGACGTTGCACGCATTTGCTCCATAGCGTATCCTCCTCATAGACATTTCTGACGCTGACCGCTTTTTTCGGCCTTTATCCTATGGTATGAAAGACGCCTGGCAAATGTGTCTGTCCTCAGCAAAACAAAACGCGCGCCTTACCGAAAGCAGCTCGATCGGTAAGGCGCGCGTTATTTTATTATCAGTCGTCTAATTCATCCAAACGTTTTTGATCGGCCTGCGGCAGACCAAAATCATAGATCTCATGGTAAGCGTCCCACTGTTCATCCGTCTCTGGCTCAGAGGCGATGAGGCCTGTGCATTCATTGGTTGAGCAAGTGTGCAGAATGTCGAAGTCAAAATCATTGTCATGCATGGTTTTGCCAGTCATGATATCAGCTCCTTTTTGCCGATAGTATGCCCGATACATTCCTTATATACACCTAGAGAGCAAAAGAACCATACACTGTCCGCCGCGGCTTCAGCCAGCGGCAGTTTGGATCACTTCATTATTTGCTGCGCAGATATTCGTCGATGGATTTGGCACCCAATTTACCAGCGCCCATGGCTTTGATAACGGTGGCTGCGCCTGTGACAGCATCGCCGCCGGCATAAACGCCGCCTTTGGAGGTCAGGCCGTCTTCGTTGACGATGAGGCAGCCTTTTTTGTTGGTCTCCAGACCAGGAGTGGTATTTTTAAGCAACGGATTCGGGGTGGTGCCCAAAGCCATAATGACGTTGGTCAGTTCCATTTCGAATTCGCTGTCAGGGATCGGCACAGGTCTTCTTCTGCCGGAAGCATCCGGCTCGCTCAATTCCATCTGCTGGCATTTGATGCCGGTGACATTGCCGTTCTCATCGCCCAAGATCTCGGTCGGGCTGGAGAGGAATTTGAAGATGACGCCCTCTTCCTCAGCATGCTCCACTTCTTCGCGGCGGGCAGGCAGCTCTTCTGCGGAACGGCGGTAAACGATATAAACTTCTTCGGCGCCCAGACGCTTAGCACATCTGGCAGCATCCATAGCCACGTTGCCGCCGCCGATGACAGCGACTTTCTGGCCTCTCTGGATTGGGGTATCTGCGCCTTCTTTGTAGGCTTTCATCAAATTGATACGGGTCAGGAACTCATTGGCAGAGTAAACGCCTTTGAAGTTCTCGCCGGGGATATTCATAAACATTGGCAGCCCTGCGCCGGAACCGATGTAGATGGCTTCATAGCCGTCTGCAAACAGTTCGTCAACGCTGATGGAGCGGCCGACGATGACGTTGGTGTGGATGGTGACGCCCAAGTCTTTGAGGGTATTGATCTCTTTCTGCACGATCGCCTTCGGCAGTCTGAATTCAGGGATGCCGTAGACCAGCACGCCGCCTGCTAAATGCAGCGCTTCAAATACAGTGACTTCATAACCCAAGCGGGCCAGATCGCCTGCGCAGGTCAATCCAGATGGGCCGGAACCGATGATAGCGACCTTATGACCGTTGCTGGCGGGCTTTTCAGCAGCGCCTTGCGCGTGTTCATTGTGCCAATCGGCGACGAAGCGTTCCAAACGGCCGATGCCGACAGGCTCGCCCTTGACGCCTCTGGTGCAGGCGCTTTCGCACTGAGATTCCTGCGGGCAGACACGACCGCAGACGGCAGGCAGAGAGCTGTGCTCGCTGATGACCTGATAAGCACCTTCGTAATCTTGTTCTTTGATCTTGGCGATAAAGCCAGGAATATTGACAGCGACCGGGCATTTGGTCATGCAGGGCGCTGTTTTGCAGTTCAAGCAGCGTGCGGCTTCATCCAAAGCCGTTTCTTCGGAGTAGCCCAAGGTTACCTCGGAAAAGTTTTTATTGCGAACATCTGCCGGCTGCATCGGCATCTCATTTTTTTTCAGAGACATATTGGCCATAGTGATCACACCCCTTTTTTGAATAAGTTGCAGGTCTCCTCATAAGCATGCCGTTCAAAATCATTGTAGATCCGGTTTCTGCTTATGGTTTCGTCGAAGTCGACTAAATGACCATCGAAGTCAGGGCCGTCAACGCAGGCGAATTTCATCTCGCCGCCGACGGTCAGACGGCAGCCGCCGCACATACCTGTACCATCGATCATAATGGGGTTC
>CABVBB010000021.1 GCA_902496505.1 uncultured Peptococcaceae bacterium | reverse complement strand
GCAGTCATGATCTCCTCCTCCAGCTGGTATTTGTCTTCTGGTTCCACAATACCGTGCGGATCGCGGCCTTTGAGATTGATGTAGATATGATTTGCTCGGCTGGCTACTGCTTTCGTGCGTTCCCAATCGATCTCATGCAGCTCATTGCCGTCAGCATCCACTTTGATGTGTGTATAGCCCAGTTCCTCCATGACCCGCAGATTGACGCCTGCATCATCCCCCAGATAAGGCGGCAGATGTTCTGGGCAGACTTGACCATGGTCAGATACGATGAGGATCGTCCAATCCTTATCCAAAAGATGCAGGAAGCGGCCAATGTATTCATCAGCTTGGACATAGACACGCTCTAAGAGCGCTGCATATTCTGATTCTGGCAATTTGTTATCACCATGATCCTTCAAGCGCCGAACGATCATATGACCTTCCAAGTCGATATTATGAAAATGGGAAAAGACTACATCATATTTTTCCTCTTCGATCAAATAGTTGATGGCAGTGGCATACCAATCCACCTTTGCATCCCAGTTAGGGATCATGCATTTCCACAGCAAGGCCTTATCCACGCCGCCGATCATGCAGAAGGGGTGGCAATGTCCTGCTTTGGCAATAACTTTATCATACAGAGACTGCGGATGCCAAAGCAAATTATTGGCAACGTCACTTCCTGCTGATATCCACATTTTGAGATGAGTGCCATCTGGAGCAAGTTCTAAGATCCGCATATTGCGGCTGACGGTATAGCGCTCTTGATTTTTGTAGCTGATGCCGTCGTCAACGATATCCGTTGTAAAAACATCATTCTCTAAAACCACGATAGGCTCAGCATCTTTTTTGGAGCGATAAATAGCCACACGATCATAAATACCTTCCTCATTTTCTAAGATCAGCGCTACCCGGCGCAGCAAACCTTTGGAACAAAGCAGCGTGAATTCCATGGCACCTTCTGGGGCATCCAGCCAGCCTTTGGCTGGTTTCAAGGTAGAATAACTCAGGTCAAAGGGGGCTTCTGAGAAGCAATTGGTCCCATCTCGCTGATCCAAAATGATGTTGACATTATCCTTGGTCGCATGATTATTCCTGGCATCACGACTGACCACTTCTTCCAAATCGTTGATCACACAAGGGACATTACTGTCGGCTGCTGCTTTCTCTTTATAAACCGTATCCTCTGTTTTAACATCCGCGATCAGAATAAATTCATCGTCGACCCTGGCGATCGACATATTGACGCAGGCAGGCTGCGTTCCATCGACCACGTGCAGATTCGGGCTGTCTGAGGTAGGCGGCCAAGAGGAACCTGGCCAATGGAAGACCAGTGTTTTTTTGCCCGCTTCTGCGGTGACATTCCAAAGCTGCTCTGCTTTGCACAGACGGGAATCCAAATTGTAATCCATTTTATCCAGATCGCTGCCTTGACGGTTGAAGCAGGTGATCCCATGGGTACAGGCATAGGCGCCTGTCGCCAAAGTCGTCCACATCGGCGGTGTCACTGTCGGATGTCCCCCCAGCAATACCAGATCATGCCGCTTCGCGCCTCGTGCCAAAAATGCCTCTGTGTTGGGCATTTTGCCTTCGTCCACATATTTGCGCGTCAGCCGTGGGTCCATGCCATCAATACCTAGTACCAATAGTTTATCCGTTGCTGCCTTTTTCATAATACCGCTCCTTTCAGCTGCTTGTTAAAGTTTATCTTGACAAGGTCATTGTATAATTTTATCTTATTATTGTAAAACAACCTGTTTAGTATCAAGCCCGCTACTCCACTGTCAGTTGTAGCCAACCCATTTTCCAGCCACCGAAAGGAGTCATTCTCATGCGTTTGGAACAGCTATATTGTTTTGTAGAAGCCGCCCATTGCGGCTCAATGGCTGCAGCAGCCCAAAAGCTTTTTATCTCTCAGCAGAATGTTAGCAAATCCATCAAACAATTAGAAGATGAATTTGGCCAGCTGCTTTTCACCCGCTCTAATCAAGGCATCCACTTGACCCCTGAAGGCCGCCGCATTTATGAGATCGCCTTAGAGATCACCAGCAAAGCCACGTGGCTCACGCAGCAATATAATCCCGCCTCACAATTAGCAGACATCAAAGGAGTCCTGCATATTTTTGCGCATAGCAGCATGAGTTCTTTCCTCGTTCCTATTATCGAACAGCTGCACCTTTTTCATCCCTCGATCCGTATCGCAGTCTCTATGCAGAATCTTGCCGTCCCACTCTTGGATACCCAAGCTAATGATCCTGCACTCTATTTGGTAAGTATCCTCAAGGATGACTTGTTTTCTCTGCAGCCGCTCGCTGAAAGCCACGATATCTACAGTTTTCGGGAAGAGGCACTGAAAATTTACATGAACACGTCCTCTCCTTTTATCAACCAGCAGTCCCTATCCTTAAAAACCTTGTCCGAACAGCCTTTGATCGATCACAACGGCGACCTGCGGTCACCCTCCTTTTCTGCCAAAATATTTGCCCGCTACGGCTATCAGCCCACGATCATTTTCAGCTGCTCCAATTCTCAGCTGACTCTGGAATACATTGCCCATCATAACGCCTACTGCCTAGGCACCAATGATATCATCGGTCCGCATACCTCTATCCTTCACCCAGCCATCTGCATCAAACCGCTGAAGGAAAATTTGCAGATGATCTACTTATTGATCGTTCCCAAAGCCGACCGCCAGCATCCCACCATCGCCGCATTCCTCCACATTTTTAAGCAGCAGACGCTGGACAGCAGCCAGCTGATCACGTTTTGAAGCGTAACAAAACCACCCATCAAACGAGTGGTTTGCTGTCTCTTCCAGGCGTAAAAGTTGTATCAATCCGCATACTTCGCCAGGCACCACACCTTATTGCCAAAAATGATTGCTCCAGCAGTAGAAGCACCAAGTGCGAGATGGCCCTATTCAAAGCCATGCAAAGCATAAAAATAGCACCTCAACCATTTTGGTTAGGGTGCTTATTTAACGACTTTCCTTGTTCATATAATTTTCTTGCCTCCCGCAAGGTCATTTTTTGCGGTCCTGTTGGCCCATCCTCTCTTTCACCTGGTCCACTGTTTTGGTAGCCACATCTTTCGCAGATATCAAACCACTCAACGATCTCACCACAAATTGGGCATTTTATCTCAAATAGATCTCTTTCTATGACTGTCACTTCTTTCGATGATTTTACCCTATTGGTCTTGCGCTCTTGACGACCAGCCGTTTTTGTTGCTCCGATACGCCTGAGACTATTGGCCTTCTTATTCATCGTCAAAATTGCAGGGCTTTTTTATCCTTCTTATGGTGTCCCCTTTTCCGGCGGCAGAAAGCATCCACCTTTGCATCATTTGAGCAATTTCAATTTGGCAACATCGGCGGCAGTCTTATAGGCGATGTGCTCGACATCGTGCAGGTCATCTTTCAGTTCTTCTGAGATTTCGCCCAGCTGCTCCACCACTGAGGCCAGCACTTCTCCTTGACCATCGACCAACCTTTTTAAACTATCGATATCGCTTTTCAGGCCGCCCATTTCTTCGTGCATCTCCGAGCGTAAGCTGCTAATATGCCCGACCAGTTGCGCCTGCTGTTGGCTCAGAGTCTCCAGTTGCTGCATCATTTTTTCCATCATTTCCTTTTCGCTCACCGTCAACACCCTTTCTATCTTTCAATCTTGATCTCTACGCCAAGCATACCACATCAAATAGCTCTTTTGCAATAATTATACCGGACTTAAGCTCCAGCAAATAAATAGCCGTAATGGCCGGAAACCCGCTTTAAAGCAATATGATCTTATCTATGATGTCTTTTAAAGGCTTGCCTTCTATCAGCCAGTTATCAAGCAAATCGTCAATGCCTGCAAAATCTTGATTATCGTCCAAACCTGCTGTGCAGGCAGATACGCTATCTTTATTCCAAGGGCAGATAGTGTACGCTTTGTTATTATAGATAAACATCATATCATTGGTAATAAGCTCTTCCTTCAACTGAGCCAGCTTATCCACTAAGTACCTCTCCTCTTTCTATACGTTTTAGAGCAGCCTATCTTTCATGATCATTATACGTCATCTGCACAGAGTCATCAATGCTCATCACACCTATATTGACTCTTGTGCAATGCCGTCTTCTTTCGCGCAAAAAAGCCCCCTTGGGAAACAGTTTTATGGCACTGTATTCCTTATAGGGGGCATATCATTTTGGGGCTTATTGACCTTATTTGCTGTTCACGGTAACTTTGAGGACTTCGCTGAAGAAGCTCAGGGGAACGTAGGTAACGCCGTCTTTATTTTCGGGAGCAGCGTTTAATTTGACCAGCATACGGTTGAGACCGTAATCGGTGCTGCCGACGGTGTAGGTAGCGGATTTGGCATAGCCGTGCAGGTTGAGGGTGACGGTGCCGTCGTTCCAGAGCACGTCATAGCCGAGTTTTTGGGCAACGGCACGGGCGGGGACCATGGTGACGGTCTCGCCGTCAACGGTGGTGGTATAGGCTTGGCCGTCGATCACGCTGCCTGCTGCGGTGATCTTAGTGCCGTCAATGATGATATCAGCAGCTTCTGCGGCTTCGGCTTCCGGCGTATGCAGGAGCACAGCTTTCTGAGCGGTGGCCTGGGCAGGCATGCTGAGGGTCATGACATCGTACCAGAGCACCACTTGGCTGCCTTTCTGCACGTCGTTCAAGGTAACGATATTTTTAGTCAGATAGGGGCTGATGGGCATGTCTTTGCCCAATGTGACGACACGGGAACCGCCGTCGGTGGTCACGCGGATATCGCCGTTGTCCAATTTTTCGACGGCTTCAACGGCGGCATAGCGTGGGAAATCCAATTCAGCCTTGGCATTGCCAAAAATAGCCACAGCGTGGCTTTGGGCCGGGATGCTCATGGTCACGGCCGGGCCATAGTAAACGCTGACCATATCGTTGGTGCGTTTCTCCAGATCCATCGGCAGCGCATCTTCTGCATCCAGCACATAGGTGCTCTCATCGATGTGGAAGATCATGCTTTCGCCTTCGTTGGGCTGGACTTCGATGGAGAAGGTCTGGCCGTCTTTGGTGATATCCACGATCTTGCCGTACATCTGTACGACTCCCAAAGTCTGAGCGGGTTCGACGACCGCTGCGGTCACATCCGCCAAGCCTGCGGCGGGTGCAGTGGTTTGGGCAAAGCCTGTGGATGCCATGCTGAACATAAAGGCTCCTGCTAAAGCGACGGTCACGGTTTTTTTCATCAATTTATTCATGGTTATGATCCTCCTGTAGGGTCTTGTTTTTTGGCGTTACACCCTATAGACGGCGAAAGGTCAAAAAGGTTGCAGCGCTTGGCAAAAATTTTTTCGTTCGTTAGAGTCGGTATTTGAGGCGGATACGCTGCAGGATGGCCCAAAACTGTCGTTCAAAAAGGAGCAGAAAGAGGACATTGCCCGCGCCGTGGGCCAGATCCATCGGCAGGCTGGTCAGGCAGGCCAAAAAATAAAACGGCCAGGATACCTCCTGCCCCATACTGCAGAGATACCAGAGGTTCATGAACCAGCCGAAGACCAGCCCCCAGCCAAAGCCAAAAATCAACCTGACCATGCGTTTTTGCCCCAGGCAGCTTTTGGCCAGCAGGCCTGCCGAAAGCCCCATCATCCCCCAGGCAAACATCTGCCACGGCGTCCAAGGACCCTGCCCCAGAAAAATATTGGAGACCAGCGCAGCCATGCTCCCGACCAAAAAGCCGCGCTCACCGCCTAAGGCCGCTCCAGCGGTCATGACGACGAAGGAGGTGGGCTGCACGCTGGGGATGGCGGCAAAGGGCACGCGCACCACCGCAGCGATGGCGGCCAATTCAGCCAAGAGCACGATCTCTTCTGCCCGCACCCGTCGGCCTTCAAAACGGGCGTAAAACGGGATGAAGGTCACTATGAGGAGCAGCAGCGCCGCTGGCCAGTACCATTTCTGATACCAAAAAAAGCTGGTAGCCAGCACGCCGGCAAAGACGGCGAAGGTCGCCAGCCAGAGTCCTTTACGCATGAGGGACCTCCTCCACATCCTCAGCCGTGACCGCTTCTGGCAGCCAAGCGCCGAACACTTTGTTCACTGCTGTGGTATAAAAATGATTGCCGGCAAAAAACGTCGGTGCACTGACCAATTCGGACAGCTCGCCTTGGAAAAGCATACCGCAGACGTCGGCATAAGCGGCGGCGAATTCCAGATCATGCGTTACCAAAACGATAGCCAGCCCTTGTTGGCAAAGGGCCGCCAGCACCTGCGCCAAAGCATGGCGGCCCACAGGATCCAAGCCGCGGGTGGGTTCATCCAGCAATAGGACCTGCGGTCTGCGGCTCAGCACGAGATACAGCGCCAGCCGCTGCTGCTGACCGCCGGAGAGATCGTAGGGATGGCGCGTCTGCCAAGCTTCCTCCAAAAAGAGCGTTCGCAGCCACTGGAGCCAGGCTTCGTCCCGAGCGCTGCCCAGCCGCTCGTCATGCCGTCTGATCTCCTCCGCTACGCTGGTGCAGAGAAAATAGGCGGCCGGATCTTGAGCGAGATAGCCGATCTCTGCTGCCAGCTGAGCGGTGCTCAAGCGACGCAAGGGACGGCCATTGAGCATGATGCGTCCCCGCTGCGGCGGCAGCGCGCCGAAGAGTACCTTGAGCAGCGTGCTTTTGCCGGAGCCGTTGCCGCCCAGGATAGCAGTGATCTGCCCCTTGCGCAGAGTGCAGTCCAGCCCTTTCAGCACATCGTCCGTACTGCGGTCGTAGCGGAAGTAGACCTCCCGCGCCGCCAGCACCACATCTCCGCCAGTGCGGCGCGCATGGGGCTTGGCCTGCCAATGGCGTCCGGCAGCCCATTGCTTGGCCTCCCGTACCGATAGGGGCAGCGCCGCCGTCCCTGTCTCAGCTGTCCGCGTATAGAGACGGACCAGATCGGGGATGTAATCAGTCAAGTTCGCCCGCTGGGCGAAATAGCGGCAGGCCTCCGCAGCGCTGCCATCCACGGCCAAGTGTCCGTCCTCCAGCACCAGCACCCGCTGCACCAGCGGCAGCAGCGGTTCTAAATGATGCTCAGCGATGATGATCGTCAGGCCCAGTTCATCGTGCAGCGTCTGCAAAAACTGGACGAAATCCCGCACCATGACCGGATCGAGCTGGGCCAGCGGTTCATCGAGGAGCAGCACCCGCGGCCGCATCATCAGCACTGAGGCCAGATTGATGATCTGCTTCTGTCCGCCGGAAAGCGCCAGCAGCCGCTCCTCCAATAGGGGCGTCAGGCCAAAAAAACTGGCCAGCTCGGCAATACGCGCCCGCATCTCCGCCTGCGGCACGGCCAAATTTTCTAAGGGAAAGGCCAGTTCCTGCCAGACCACTTCCATGACCATCTGCTCCTCGCCCTTTTGCAGGACGAGGCCGATCTCCTGCGCCTGCCGTTCCGCGCTCAGCAAAGCCATAGGCACGCCATCATAGTACAGTGTGCCGCTCTGCCTGCCCGCTGGCGCAACGAGCGGCTTGAGCGCGCGCAGCAGCGTGCTTTTGCCGCTCCCGGTGGGGCCGCAGAGCAAAAGCCACTGACCTTCTTCTACCGTCAGGTCGATCCCGGCAAGTGCAGGCTGCGTGCTGCCTTCATAAGTGAATCCAAACTGCTCGAGTGCCAAGAGACTCATGCGTCCGCCCCCTTTCTTCTCCGCGCGCTACAGCGCCGTTCCCACAGCCAAAAGCGGCCTGCTTCCTCAAGCTGCACCCCTATCGGCAGCGCTAGGATCGCCAAATATAAAGCCAGCGCCAGCCAGGCCAAAGGCTGGGTCCAATCCAGTCCCGTCAACCGCGGATAAATGGTAAACCCTTGAGCAGCCTGCGGCCAGCACCAGGCCAGTGCGCCAGCCAAAAGCAGGAGCAGCGCCAAAAAACCACTGTCCCGCCGCTGCCAAGGGTAACTGCTGTAAAGCGAGCGTTGGCGGCGCAGACCGTAGCCGCGGGCGGTCATAGACTGAGCAGTGAGCGCACCGTCCTCCAGCGTCCAGGCGGTAAGCGCGCTCACCATTTCCATAGCCAGCTGCCCGCGCTCGCGCCACGTGCCGCTCTGACCGTCACTGCCCCGCGTCCGCTGCACCAGCGCCAATTCATCCAAGCGTCCCCGCAGCCTGGGGATGAAGGCCAGCGCCATCATGGCCAGCAGCGCCGACTGCCGGGCGATACGGCCAAAAAGGTACAAAAATTTGTCCCCGCTGATCACCAGATCAAAGGAAACGAAGCTCAGGACGATGACCAAAAGCGACATAGCTGAGGTCAGCCCATAGATCAACGCTTCCAGCGTCACCCGATTGTCGCCCAAAAGGAAAAGCGTCGTCGCCCCGCGGTGCGAGAACAAGGGATTCATGAGCGTCATCACGGCTGCCAGCAGCAGATAAAATTTTACATACCGCCTCAGCTGACGGCCGCCGTCCAAGGTGATATTGACCAGCACCACCGCCAGCAGCGCGCAGGCCAAAAAAAGCGGCGCCCGAATGACCGCCGCCAGAAAAATGACCGCTATGTAGTACGCCAGGCCTACAGCGGGATGGGTCTGCGCAAAGGCGCCTCTCATTGCTGGCCTCCCGGCGCTGCCCCGACATCCTTGCCCATATCCAGCGTATAGTGCCAAGTCACGCTGTCGCCGGCTGCTACTGTATAGCCGCCTGCGCTTTTATTGGGGAAGGTGCCGTTGACCTCATAAAGCCAGCCGCTGGTCGCGCCTTTGTCAAATTCGTACAGATCGCCGATACCCTCCACATACGCCTTGCGGCCGCTGCCGCTGATCTCCACTGCGATGTCCTGCGCTTCAGCGGCCCGTTTGAGCACGCTGTAAGCCGTGTCGCCCTCCTCCCAGGCCACAGCCACGGGCGCCAGGATCGTCTCCTCATCGCCCTTTATGGCGACTGTCACGGTCTCGGGCTGCGGTTCGGCGGCAGACTCTGCACTCTGCGGCGTCTCCCCGCTGGCAGCAGCCGGCGCGCCAGCCTGAGGCTGGGCGTCTTTGGCGCCTTCGTCTGTCTTTTGCAGACGAGGCGTTTCTTCCGGTGCTGGAACGGCAAAGAGGCCATCGGTATAATAGGGTTCCTCGCCATTATGCAGCCGCAAGCCAGCCGCAAGCCCCATAGCGCCCTGCATCCGCGCGTAGAAGTCGGCCTCTGCCTCGCTGGCTTCTAATTCCTGCTGATACATTGTCACCAAGGCTTCCCAAGCGCTGTGGCCCTCCTTGATGAAACGCTGATCGCTGGCCGGATCGATCCCCCAAGCAGCCAGGGCCGTGCAGGCCTGTGCGGTACTGGTTATGCTGGGCGTATCGCTGAACAAAAAGCTCCCGTCGGTCCCTTGCTGGCTGCTCAGATAAGCCACAGCCTTTTCCACAGCCGCGCTCACATCCTCTTCCTCCGCCAGACCGCTGGCCGCTAGGGCCTGCAAGGTCATAGAGGTGGAATCCAGCGTGGTGCCCCACTGATCCTCAAAGGCCCCATCAGCATTCTGCTTGGCCAGCACCATATCCGCTGCGATGCGCGCATCCTGCATCGGATCACCAAAAGCGCCGGCTGCTAAGAGCTTGCTGTTGAGCACATAGAGGTCCACTTCATTGTTTTCATCAGTCACATCATAAGACAGCACCATAGACAAAAAGTCCATGCCCGCCTGATCGCTGGGATCACCGCCGGCTGCTGCCACGGCAAAGGCGATCTTCTGCCACTGGGTGACCTTTTCCAGATCCCAGCTGCTCTTGATAGCCGCGGTGAGACCTTCCTCATAAGCTGCTGCGTCTGCCTCGGTCAATAGACCGGCCCGCGCCAGCAAATACACCAGATCATCATTGTCGCTGCTGTAAGTGGAGAGTTCCAACTGACTGCGCAGATAGTCCACCCCCGCCGTCAGGGCAGTCTGCGCCGTTTGATCCATATTTTCCTCCGCAGCCGGCGTCTGTTTTTTATCACCACAGCCTGTGAACACCAGCATCACCAGCAAAAACAGGCTGATCAGCTGGAAAGCTTTGCGTTGTCTATTCATCATCATTCCTCCTTGGTAGGGTTAAAAAGGGTGTCTGACGGACACCCTCTTTTCCTCTATTTTACCGTATCTGCACGAATTGTCAATGCTGCCCGGCCAGCCGCCAAATAGTGGCAGCAGCCATTTCACGCGTGACTAGCCCTTGGGGATCGATGCGCTCTCCGTCGCCGACCATGAGACCATTTTCGTACACCGCCGTCACCGCACCGACAGCCCAAAGCGAGATCGCTGCCTGATCGCTGAAATCAAGGGGCTGTGCGCTTTCAGAAAGCCCCTTGGCCCGGCAGAGCATGGCCGCCATTTCCTCGCGAGTGATGGCGCGCGCGCCCTGAAAGGCGCCGTCCGCTCCGCGTACCAGGCCGTGCTCATAGGCGGCAGCTGCGGTCTGGGCATACCACGTACCGGCGGTATCGTTAAACGGTGCAGACTGGGCGCTGTTTTCCGACCAGCCCTGCGCCCGCAGCACCATAGCGGTGAATTCTGCCCGCGTCACCGGCTGCTGGGGTCGGAAGCTGCCATCTGCATAGCCCGCCAGATACCCCTGGGCCAGCGCCTGCTGCACCGCCTCAGCTGCCCAAGGCGAGATCGAATAGCTGTCGGTGAACGTTCTGCCGGGGCTCTGCGCCACTTTAAATCCTGTGAAAATACTGTGGCCGCCGTCCAGAAAACGCTGCACAGCCGTCAAGGCCAAGAGTCCCTGCTCCGTCGCCATGACGTCGCTTTCGCCGCCCGGCAGGTGGCTGAACGTCCCCTCCGGCTGCTGATAAGCCAGCAGCTGATCCAGCACGGTCACTTTATCCTTGATGAAGCGGCCGTCTGTCAAAGGATCGATCTCCAGCGCCGTCAGCGCCAATAAGACCTGCGCCGCGCTTTCGCTGTTGACCACACCGCGGCTGGCAAAGCCCGCGTCCTCTCGCTGCGCCTGACTGAGATAATGAAGCGCCCGCTCGATGCTCTGATCCACCTCAGCCTGACTGCGATACGGCGCCAAAGCTTGCAGCGCCATAGCCGTCAGATCCACATCACTGGGCGAACCTTTGGTGAGCGCAAAGCCGCCGTCGCTGTTCTGCTCCCCTAACAGCGTGCTCACCAATTTTTCCCGCGTCCAGCGCGCCTCTTTCGGCACGGTATACTTCGCGCTGTCCAAAGCCAGCAGCGCGTAGGTCAGGCCATTGCTGCCCTGACGGGTCAGATCTGGATGATCGTAGATCGCTGCCACCAGGTCATAGCCGCCGATCCCAGCAGCATCATGACCCAAGGCCGTCACTGCCAGGACCATTTTTTCTGTATCGGTCACCTTGCGGAAGCTGCCCTGGGCTGACTGCACCTCGCTCACCAGCGCTTCATACGTACCGTCGGGCACCTTTGCACCGCTGGCCGCCAAGCCAAAAGCCTGCCAAGCGCTCAGACTCTCCGATTGCAGTACGGCCTGCTGCACCTTAGCCAGCGCTTTTTCCACCGCAGAGGCCACGGCCTCCCGTTTCTCAGCAGTGATCGGCACCACGACTGCACCGCCTGCTGCGGCAGAACCACCCTTGAGGTCAGCGCCCATATTCAGCGTATAGCCCCAATATAGATCGTCCCCTGCGGCCAATTTCTGCGCGCCGACTTCGGGGAACACGCCATTGACACTGTACATCCAGCCGCTCTCCGGGCCGCAGTCCAGCTGCGCCAAGCCCTTGACAGCCGTAACATAATAATTGTTCTCCACCGTGACCTGATCGTCGCCCAGGAAATTTTTCAGTGCCTGCACCACATCTAAACCATCATAATAAGGCACCGTTCCGCTGATTTCCCCAAAACTCCCCGCTGCCCGCGACGCATCCACCGTGATCTGCACCATCGGTGCACTACTGCCGCCCCCTGACGAAGACGTCTGGTACGCCACAAAGCTGGAAAAATGTTTGGTATGGATCACCAGATCATGATCACTGATCTCGTAATATTCGTTTTGGCTGGCATCGGTGCCGATCAGATGCAACCCGCCGCTATGATCGATGTACGCCGCCTGACAATCAGCTGCATCCGCAAAAGTCAGCGTGACAAATTGGTCAAAAGTGATGGTCTCTGTGCCGCCCACCTGGATATGCTGGCGAACAGTCACATTGGACTGAAGCTTATTTTGCAGCGCTGTCAACACTGCTGTATCCCGCGTATCCTGCGCCCGCGGCAAGAGGATCGTCTCCGCGCTGGCAGCCGTTTGCTCTGGGATCGCCAGCGTCACAGCCTGGCCGTTCAGCGTGCCTTGTGCAGTGATCTGCGGCGTTTTTTGATCAGCAGCAAGTTCCAGATAAGCCTCCGCTTGCCCTTCACCCTGCTCGATAGTCAAAGACTTACCAGAAACCTCGATCCCGACTTTATCCGCCGTTTGACCGCTGAGATCGACCTGGCCATCTTTTGCTGGGACAGCCGTACGCAGAGCGTCAATGGCAACTTTTATATCGTTCGCCGCCGCTATATAATGCGCTTCATCATTAGTAGACAAAAATGCCTCTGCTTTAGCAATCGCCTCAGTCAAAATTTTTCTGCTTGCTGAGGTATAGTTTTCATCATCTGCGAATTTCTTCGCCTCATTGATTTGTACTTGCAGAGATTCCTGCAGCATCTGCACGCCAGTCAGATCGTACAGC